>JAFGFE010000039.1 GCA_016931225.1 Candidatus Zymogenaceae bacterium | reverse complement strand
TTTGGCTAATCCATCTTAACAGGAAGACCGTGACTCGTCTTCTATTTACTCGTCACCTGTCAACACTTTTAGTGACTAGGGCACTTTTTTATATTCCTTGCTACCTATGGTTCCACATCCCATGAATGATCATAAAAAAACACTGCCTGATGATGTATCGGCCTTCCCGTTCCGTAAAAATCACCGGGAACAACGTCCAATCGTACGGCATCCTTTATTTGATCCGCCGGTTGTTTATTTACTTTCGCATTGATATCAATCGTATACGTTCCGGGTCTGAGGGGAAAGTGGGGTATCCTGCATACAATCTTTCCCGAAAACGGTAACTCTGAAAAAACATAATTTGTAAGCCTGTTGTTAAAATTGATCAATCTTTTTCCTCTATTTTCAACTATCCAAAATCCAAAATCAACATTTCGTAATTTTTCTTCTCGAGATACGTAGGAAAATACTATCGACACATCCTGCCCGGTCATAACGGAAGGAATAATACTGCCATCACTGTTTTTCAAATGAAAGTGAGTAAATCGTATTTTACCATTTCCTTTTCTGTCCAAACGATCAGACAAAGATACTTCTTCGATTTGTTTATATGTCGATGTGAGGTAATTTCTCACAACCTCCTCGGTTTGACCATCCGCTACAATTCGACCTTCGTCTATATGAATCGTCCGCTCGCACAGTCCCATGATCGATTCCATATTGTGGCTGACAAAGAGCACCGTCCGCCCACCCCGAGCCACCTCACCCATCTTCCCCAGGCACTTCTGCTGAAACTCTATGTCCCCCACCGCCAAGACCTCGTCTATCATGAGGATTTCCGGCTCAAGGTGGGCGGCAACAGCGAATCCGAGCCGCACGAGCATCCCGCTGGAGTAGCGCTTGACCGGCGTGTCGATGAACTTTTCGACGCCGGAAAAGTCAACAATTTCGTCAAAATTTTTATCTATCTCCCTTTTTCTCATGCCCAGAATGGTCCCGTTCAGATAGATGTTTTCCCTGCCGGTTAGCTCCTGGTGAAACCCAGTACCCACCGCTAAAAGTGCTCCCACCCGGCCGAAAATCTCCGCCTTCCCGCCGGTCGGATCGGTAATTCCCGACAAGAGCCTCAACAGGGTGGTTTTCCCCACACCGTTCCTGCCGATAATCCCCACAACCTCTCCCTGGGTGACCCGAAACGACACGTCACGCACCGCCCATATCACATCCTCCCCATTCCGGTCGCTATTTGAAAAAGAATACAGATTCCTCAGCTTTCGAAAATTCTTTATCGGGCTGATGAGGAGATCAATTGCCTCGCCGACGACGTTATCGTGCATCTCGTCCTTTAGGCCGATACGATAACGCTTCGAGAGATTTTCGGCATTGATCACGACTGGAGCCATCATCACACCACGTCTGCAAATATCTACTCTATATAATCAAAATGACACACGGCCCGAAAAAACCTTTTAGAAAGGTCTATCCCAGCCACACGATTTGTAGAGGAAAACCAAGATGCTCCCCATGACGGTGTACTGTTATTTTCTCTTGACGCGTTATATGCTCGGATACATTCTCGGTTCCACACGCCGGACACCATTATTATTGTATTAGAGATTTCAAATAGTATTTAATCTCAGCAAACAACCCCATATTATATTTCAGGATGGAAACAAGTGTTTCCGCCGCTTCTCTTTCTTGAGAATTTTGAGACTCCAAGCCACTCAGAACGGCTTCCCTAAAAATTCCTATGTATCTTTTGTCATATTTAAAAATAAAGTCCGTTATCTCCCGGATTTTCTCCTCACCTAAACCGGGATAAGGTTTCCATTCTTCATCCGTAACCGGGAGAGGAGCTTCGAAAAAAAAACCGTCTTCCCTTCCGAGGTATTCCCGAGCTAAATATGCATTTCTTTCTTTAAAACTTTCCAGAATCTGAATGCGTTTAGCCGGACTCAGCAAACTATAGGGCCATGTATTATGTTCATCCAACGAATCGGAGTATTTCTGCAATACTCTATCAAGAAAATCTCCCCTATTCGTCAGGATGTTGAGTACTCTCTTATATTCTACGGCATCGGGACTATACGACCTGTTTATCCTCGACCGGGGAATGCTATACTCCTGAGAAAGATCCAATCCTATTATATTAAAAAAATCGGAAAAAATCGTTCCCCCGAAAAACTGGGCCTTTTCATATGGCCGTACGATGACCCTGTTCTTTCCAAATTGTTCCGCCCACTCGTCAACGGCACGATAATACGCCAGATTATCTTTTGACATAATATCATCCAACCAGACATTTAGAGTGTTTTTTTCCGGTCGTCTTTTAACCCGCTGACTATACAAGGACAACAAATACTCATCCTGTCTTCTCAAATAAACAAGTATCTTTGAATCGCTTATGTCAAATAATCTGTATATTTTCTTTGGATCCGTATGGAATAAGCTTTCCGATGACAATAGAACAGTATGACCGCGATCTAAGGCATGAAACACATTTGTTACTTGCTCCTGAATCTCTTTCGAGTTCCCATCCACATCGTGATTGAAAAACACCCTGGCGTTACCCGAACAGATATTATTCTCGTCCACTTCATGTTCAGGGTAGAAAATATTATTTTTCAGCAGTTCTTCCCTGTTTATAAGTAAGAAGTATTGTAATGCACTTGATCCGGTTTTAGGTGCACCAATGTGAATATATAACATTTTCTCACCCTATTCTTCTCATGCAATTCTGAACAGCTTTTCAGTCAACTCCCAGAGGCTGAAAAAACAAACTATTATCTCGCAGCAGATGTTCCCAGGCATCTCGTCCTTCAGGCCGATGCGATAGCGCTTTGAAAGGTTTTTTACGTCGATCATGATCGGAGCCATTATCACACCATGTCCGCGAAGATCCGCTCTTTATAGTTAAAAAACATCAAGCCCAAAATAAAGATGACGAGCGACAATACCATCCCAATACCGATGAGGTCTCAGGGTTTAGAGATGATCCCCAAAAGCGACACTCTGAATCCCTCGATACCGCTTATCTTTTACTATTTGTGCATATGTTCACCTGTTTTCTTGATGAAACCGGACATCTTATTCTCTATCCTCAATACTATATCTATTAGAGAATACAGTAGAGGAAATTTCTCACGAACTCTACGTTTGAAAAATAACTGAGGAAGGAGCTGATTTTTCAGGCTGGTGTCACCGTACAGCCCTGTCATGTCGATAAAAGCAAATGATTTATCACAATTTTTCTCTATAAGAAATTGGTTGTACGGAAGAGCATATATCGGAACATCCATCGCTTCTGCGAAATAAACCGTAAAGGGAAATACTAAAGTCGGCTCATAGTCTGTATCATGCTGCCACACATTGCGCATAAAATCATCACCGCCGATCCACCCCCCCATTCTGATCTTAGGGAATATTTGTATCAAATCCATGGTAATCCCCCTCAGCGTATGATCGCTATCAATATACGCAAAATCAAGTCCTTCATCCTCTATCTCTTCAATCACCTCCGAGGTGGTTCCCCTCAGAATGATTCTCTTGTTGGCTGCAAAATCCGTTTTCGCCTTTGTTTCAGAGAAAAATGTCTCGAATATATCATTCGTTTGATTTGCCGGCTTGTTCCAGTTATCTAAATATCGCCAGGGATCTATCATGAAATAAGTTTCAATCGAATCGTACCGCTCAAGAATTGCGGCCGCGAAATCTCCCCTATACACCCCCACTTCAGCCATCCTCTGTATCCCTGTTAAATGAAAAAAGCCAATCCACAGGTCCAACCGCGATTTCGATTGATTCACACATTGTTGTAATATCTGCTCTGGATAATCCATATCAACCGGAGACTTTTATCCTCAAACCAAACGGTCACACGTTACTTCCATCCAAAAAAACGATGTATTGTACAATAATCTGTCAAGTACATCGATCTCTCAATTTTCAAGATTCATTTATCGGACCGATGAGAAGATCGAGTATCTCGCTGACGATATTATCGTACATCTCGTCCTTCAGGCCGATGCGGTAGCGTTTCGAGAGATTTTCGGCATTGATCATAACCGGAGTTTTCATCATACCACGTCCGCGAAGATCCGCTCTTTATAGTTAAAAAACATCAGGCCCGAAATAAAGATGACGAGCGACGATACCGTCCCAATGCCGATGAGGTCCCAGGGCATCGGGATGGTACCCAACAGCGACGCCCTGAATCCTTCGATGACGCCTACCATCGGATTGAGGGCGTAGACCAGCCGCCACCCTTCGGGGATGAGGCTTGTGGGATAGACCACGGGACAGGCGTACATGAACATCTGGACACTGAACGTCATGGCGTAGTTCACATCCCGATACTGCACGGCCAGCGCCGTTAACCACAGGCCGAATCCGGCCGAGGCGAGTATCATCATTAGAACGAGACAGGGAATCGCCACAGCCCATACTGTCGGGGCCACCCTGTAAAAAAACATCATCACGATGAGAATCGCCAGGGCGATAATGAAATCTACCAATTTGTCCAGAATTGCAGCGGCGGGGATGACGATGCGGGGAAAATACACCTTTGTCAGCATGTCCGCCGCCCCCACAAGGCTGCTTGTTGCACCGGTCAGAGACGATGAGAAGAATGTCCACGGAACAAGGGCGGTGTAGTTGAACACGGCGTAGGGCACTCCCTCTGAACTGATCTTCGCGAGTTTTCCGAAAATCAGCGTAAACACCACCATGCTGATAATGGGCTTAAACAGCGCCCACCCCGTTCCGAGCACGGTCTGTGCGTATCTGCTCTTGATATTTCTCCATACAAGAAAAAACAACAGGTCACGATAATTCCATATCTCCCTGATGTTCAGAGACAAAAGGGTCTCTTTTGGCTGGATGATTTTTGTGGGAGTGCGAAGTACCTCTTCGCTTTGATGTGACATGGAAGTATCTCCGTATGTTTCTTATGCACTTGTCCTTCAGATGCATCTTATCTCATGGCTTCTGTATCGGTATGCTCTCACCCGGTTACAAAAGATATTGCGTGCTCAATCCACGGAGGTGTGGCGTACAACAAAAGAATATCCCCGTCAGTATCGAGAACACCTATCCCTTTACCACGGTATATATGAATGCAGTCTATTCACAATATCCAACAATTCGAGCATATCGAGCATGTTTTCATCCATTTTTCCCACGTGGTCGTGATGTTCCCCATCACTATTCGGGTTATATTCGACGAAATATCCGGTCTTCTTATTAGTAATTCGTGAAGTCAATTTCATCATTTCACAGATATCTACCCTTTTTTATTATGAATCATATGCAGCTTATTTTTCAACCCCTTTCGTGCAACTCCCAGTACCCGTGCAAAATAATTACGTTTATAACGAAGAAATTCTATTTTGCTGTGTAATGATTTCGGTATGAGATTTTTAATTCCATATTTTTCGTTTAATTCAGGCAATGCTGGCGAAAGAATTTTCGCCGCTTCTTTTACCTTTTTGTCATCAGATGAAAGCCCTTTGATGATTCCGTCTTTCAGAACGGGGATGTTATGTGATGAATGATCGGTAATAAAACGTGTAATCTCAACCACTTTTTCCTCCGACAAGCCGGGATACGGCTCCCAGGGTTCATCGGGGTCCGGCAACGGATCGTAAAATAATTGTCCGTCTGCGCGGCCCAGATATTCTCGAGCTATCGTTGCATTGGTCTCGGCAAATCTCTCAATAATGTCCAGATGTTCTTGTGGAGATAAAAAATCCTGATTTCGTAAAAAAACTTTTTCTGTACCTCTTTTTGAACTTGAATGCATAATAAGGGGCGCCATGAAACTTTTAGTTTGTTTTTTTTCCAGATTA
Source organism: Candidatus Zymogenaceae bacterium (assembly GCA_016931225.1). NCBI lineage: Bacteria > Deltaproteobacteria > Candidatus Zymogeniales > Candidatus Zymogenaceae > Candidatus Zymogenaceae bacterium. Next base: position 132,816 of record JAFGFE010000039.1, on the reverse strand, counting down.
AGCATATTTATCATGCGCTTATATTCCAAATCATCCATCAAGAGCGATTGATTTACTTCCTCTTGAGGCAATACGTACGTATCGTCGAAATCCAAACCAAGAATACGTAAAAAATCTGAAAAGATGGTGCCCCCTTGAAATTGCTGTTTTTCATAGGGATGTACGATAATGTTCTCTTTGCCGAACAAATCACCATAATTCAGTAATGTCTGGAACCATCTCAATTTGGCATAATGTTTGACATATTCCTGGATGGTAAGAATCCTATCGTGTCCAGTTTTTACCTGTTCATTATAATTGGATTTCATATGTTCGGTTTGACGTCTTATATAGGCAATAATAAATATTCGAGAAAAAATCTCTTTTAAACAGACAAGGTCATTGCTGTCAATATCAAAATACATGAATTCACTTGAGAGTAGTACTCTCTGAAAATTTCTGCTCTCCTTCTTCAAGTCAATTACATATTCCGTGAACGTTTTTTTCGGGCGATACCTTTCATGTTGATACTGTGTTATTGAGTTTATCATATAGTGATGACCCGCGAGTTTTGCCCTGCCCGTTTTCGCCCTTCCTGTTTTTGGATAGAGTACTCCCTTTCTCTTGAGCACACGATAATTTTCGGCAAAAAAGGCCTGGAGGGCCGATGTCCCCGTTTTGGGCGGGCCAATATGCAGATACAATGTCTTCATTCCGACTCTCTTATTTCCCTCCCGGTTTATTCAACTTTTGCATGCAGCGGCAGACTGATTGAAGGGTCCCTTATGCTGAGTCATACCATGAGGATATCTTCGAAGACGGCTACTAGATCGGTGCTTAATATGGAGTATTTTTTGTAATATCTTTTTATCCGCCATAAAATCTTGCCACACACTGCTTTGCTGCTCTTTTTAAAGTTTGTTTTTTCATGTAGAAAAATTTCACAAAGGGAATCATTCCGCCCTCGATACGGGATTTTTTTAATTGCATGACGGGAGAGAGTGTCTTCGCAGCCTGATATTCATCCGGATTATTGGACGCCAATCCTCTGGCGATACCATGTCTTAAAACCATGACCAAGAAATGTGAATGATCCGATATAAAGCGGGTTATTTCAATTACTCTCTCATCGGTCAATCCGGAATACGAATCATTTTCCTTCTCTGACTCCCGGAGCGGTTCATAAAACAATATTCCGTCCGACCGACCCAAATACTCACACGCCACTTCAGCATTGCTTTGAAGATATTGAGCCATTAAAGCGACACGCTCTTTTTGAAACAACATATTGTGGGGGAGGAAAATGGCATCTTTTCCTGTTCTGCCTGAAAACGCGAGAATAATCGGAGTGAAGTTAAGCACTTCATTTTTTTCAAGCGGCAATCTGTTTATGCAATACATATATTCCAACACATCCCGTGATAATGAGGGGTTTGGATTTTTTCGAGGAAGACGATAATCGCTTGTCAATTCCAGTCCCAGGACATTGAGAAAATCCGAAAAAATATTCCCGCCATAAAATTGTTGCCTTTCATAGGGACGCACGATTATATTTTCTTTTCCAAATACATCTGCGTATCTATTACAGAGATCTCTATATGAGAGTCGCCATTGATCACAATACTCTTCAAAAGACATTTTATTGCCGAATTTCACTTCATACGAATACCCGGATTCCAAGAAATGATCCTGGCGACGCAGGTATACGATAACTTTAACTTTTTTCGCAACCGTCCTGAACAGCTCAAGTTGAGAGAAATCAATGATCTCATTAAAAATTTCCGTAGAAATCAGGCACTGAGCATTTTCTGCAACTTCATTCTTTAATTCAGCAATATATTCGGCGAATGGCTTTTTCGGTTTAAACACGGGATGCGGTGAATTACGTATCGCACTGATCAGATGATGGTGGGCCCCCATTCGTGCCCGTCCGGTTTTTGGATATACAATACCCCTCTTTTTAAGCAAGACCCTATTATCCCTGAAAAAAGTCTGCAAACTGGTGGTGCCGGTTTTATGTGTTCCGATATGAAGATATAACACGTCCATAAAAATTTCCCGATACACGCTTCAGAAATGTATATACGGACTACTGAAGCATTGAGGTATATTTACCTTCACTCTTCATGATTATGCCGGAATGACGACTCCCCTGAAAACAGCCGCTTCATTTTCCAATCGCTCTTTTCTCCGTTTTTACAGAGCGTGAAACAATGCGAGACGTGACATTCATACCCGTCTCTTTACATCACGGCGTCACACACTCATCACCGAATTGTATGATTGGAGAGCATGTTTTTATACCCGAACGGGGTGTCCATCCGGGAAGATCATGACTTTCTCGCGTACACATGTATATTCCAGGGAATCGGGTAGAACCTCCCCCAATACCCGTGCCGGATGATTTCAAAACCGGAATCCGTGACGACATCAAAGAGCGTTTTCTTGGTGAAAAACCTGATGTGGGGGCCGAGTGGATCATAATGCTCGTCGAAATTCATAAGAGCGATGAGAAGGTTTTTTATGATCCCATGAAACGGTACCGATAGCCACATCTTCCCATCCGGTTTTAGTATCCTCCACAATTCATTCAGCGTTTTCGACACGTGATACACGTGTTCCAACACCTCCGAAGCAACGATAAAATCAACGCTGTCGTTTTCCAACGGGATACGCGCCCCGTCATCAACCTGCAGCAGTTGAACGTCTGTCAGGTGTGAGGCGGCCAAATCCAGGGCCTTTTGCGAAATATCAATGCCTATATATATTCCCTTTTCGTTTATCTTTTTCATTGCCCTGATGTATTGTCCGGCGCCACACCCATAATCGACGATCGTTTCAACGGACGAAGGCACATATTTCACCAGTGCTTGAAATTTTTGTTTTTCGAATGCCGGGATTTCATTCCTCTCTTCCCAGTATTCTTCATTATACTCCCGAATTGAGTCCATAGATAGTAATCCCTTTTTCGAATGATAGAAAATCTCACGTATTCAGGTTCGTATACAAAATTATACACACGTCATATTAATTCTCGGCACACCGACGACAGGATGTATTATGCCTCTCGGACGGGGGTTTGATCGACGTGCTTTTCCCGCACGATATCGTAGGTCTCCCAGAGCGCATCAATCCTTCCTTTTATTTTTTTAATCCCATATGGTGACCTGAATATACAGGTAGTCTTGTCAATATAGAGGAAATCGGTGTAGTGTGAATACCGTATCCATAAATCCCAGTCTTCCAACAGGTCGATTTTTTCGTCGAAACCGCCTTCCTCCAAAAAGAGACTTCGATCAAACATCATACAGTGAATAGGGATGTAATTACGTCTCAAGAGGACATCTATATCATGACGCCGTCTGTGGAGTGTTTTGTACATATATTCCACGAAAGTCAGCGGGCTTTCCCGGATGATCTTGGTCGTGACTTCAAATCCCAGGGTGTACGCCGCTTTAACGATCCCGTCGTTTTCCAGGGCGTTCACAAGCACCTCCAGATGATCCGCGTAGAAAAGATCGTCATCGTCAAGGAGGTTGATATATTTTCCCTTCGCCCGGGCGAACGCGAGGTTGCCCGCGACGCACCTGCCCCCCGGCTCACCGACCATAATGTGTGTTATATCCAGATCACTGAATTCGTTAATGACGTCTCTCGACGAATCCGACCTGTCTTCCGCCACGATCACCTCGACGTTTTGATAGGTTTGATTTCGCACCGATTGCAGCGCATCCCTGAGGAAATCCGGCCGTTCCCGTGTCCTGATGACAATGCTGACCAGCGGCGTGGTATTCGAATGCTCTATACGATGAAACGCGCCGTATCGCTTAATGCCGATATCCACGACATTGAAATTCAAGTCTGTCTTTTTTATGTTTTTTCTGTTTTTTAGCTTCCAGATGAAAGAGTGGTAAAAATTCGGGATATTCTCCACATACAGATAAATCATACGCCGCCGTACATTCGGGAGCGAGAGGGGCCGAAACAGCGCTTTTAAAAAATGCAGGTGGAAGAAAAGAAAGTTCTTGATGCCCGTATACTTGTACCTCAAGAGAGCATGAGATACGAGGGAATGATAGAACTGCGCCGGTTTTGTTATACCCGGCTCCTCATACGTATCGTGTATGACGACGGCATCCGGCACATACATGATCTTCCAACCGTTCATTCGTATGCGCAGGGACAGATCGATGTCCTCGCAATACAAAAAAATACGCCGGTCGAAACCATCGAGTTCCTTAAAGCGATCGCTCTTCATCAGGAAGCATGCGCCCGACATCCAATCCGCCTCCAGTGTAACCGGGTCATACGCCTTCGGATGCTCGTACGGCTGCTGCCTGGCCTCCCAGGCGACAAAACCGTGTTCCTCCGATTGTTCGGCCCGGGAAACGAGACGGGTGAGGCATTCAGGATCAAGCTCGGTATCGGGATTGAGAACAAAAATGTAGGGAGCGGTTGCATGCTCAAACGCACGGTTCATTCCTTCTCCGAAGCCGATATTCTCGCCGTTCTCTATAACGATCAGATTCGTATATGTACGCTTACACTGAGATACAACCGAGACACTATTATCGACAGAATTGTTATCGAGTATGATGATTCGTACATACTCAGCCGGGTAACTGGATCTCATGACGCTTTCTATACAGCGCTCGATGCACTCTGCGGCATTGTAGGTGACAATCAGTATATCGATTGCCGGAGGGGCGACTAAAGCGGAGGCGGGATCGTATAGAACATAGTCGTGCGCAACTCTCTGCTTCACAACCGGTTTGTTCGGCAGGTTGATCCGTGTTAGGGCATGTACAACGGATCGAACCGCTTCGCCGTGTCTTGAGCCCTTCGGGAAAATTTTCGTTTTCAGCGTAAACTTGATTTCTTCCAACAGCATGGCTGAATCATGAAATGTATGGATTTCAAACGGAGGTCTGTCGCCGCGTGATGCTTCTCTCGTCGTCGGCGGTTTTTTGTGTATGTATCAGGTGTACGACAAGACACCCGTTTTCCTCCATAGCCCTTCCGGAAAAAAAGTCGTAGATTTTTTTGAGAACACCGAACAGCGTCTTCATGCCGGGAATGCCGATAAGGCTGTTTCTGAGCTTGTTCGCCATTCTCCAGGTATAACTGGTCATCACCTCTCTGTGTCTTTCAATCATGTCCTGCCAGTCGTACCAGGCAACGGAGAGCAGCGGATACATGGGATGGAAGAGATCAAGAGCGTGTGCGTAGGAATCTATATTCTTTAAGATATTTTGAATGTCATCTCGATCAAAGGAATTCTCCTTCGATAATCTCGATAAGGCGTCGTAGACATATACGGCTTCCGGGTACTTTTTCTTCAATTGGTCGTTCTCGCTTTCATCCAGAGTATGGTGCTTTAAACTCCTTTCAAGAAAATCATCGAGATATTCCTTGAGCGAATCCCGAGAGATATCGATATCGAGAAATCGGATGATCCGTTCCATCTGAAGGGCCGGTTCTTCGAGGAGGTCGGTGAATAAAATTGCGATGTTGTTGTCCGAGTTGACCTCGCGAAGGGCCTGGAGATGAGAGGAAAGCCACAGTAAAACGGTTTGCCGGAGGTCACCGCCGATATAATGAAATCCCGGATTTTTCCTGTGACGCTGCAATTGAGAATGCGCCACTTCAAGCGGATGTCTCAACACGTGGATGTAGTATGTATCCGTCCCCAAATACCCGTTTCTTTCCAATACACTGGTCCAGAATGAGAGCAATTGACACATACGGGGATCCTTTACGGCCCATCGAGAATAACCCGAAAAATTCTCCCTGATAATCGCATCGGCCTCTTCATACCACGGGGCAAGCTCGTGTTCCTCACAGTCCGCGAGAGCTCTTCTTCCGTCGAAAAAGGGATTATCCCATCTGGAATTCAGAAACTGCAACAGGTGATCGTCAAACGAGACAACATCCTCGTTTTCGAAATACCCCTTCTGATTGTCATATTGTATGGTTACATACTTCTTCCCAAGCGCAAAGCCCATCGCCTCCAGGCCCGCGGCTATGGCGGACGTTCCCGAACGATGCATGCCCAGGACGATGATCGCCTTATTCTCATGCGGTATGCGGGAATTATTCATGATGTTGACTGATGGATAGTGCGTATTATCACGGATGTCATGGCGGGCAAAGCTTTCATGTCAGCGGGATATTACACCAATGAGAATCTGAAAACCTACCCGGTATGTAAACTATAATATAGTATACTATACCCGGTTAACGAAACACAAATCTATCATTTCGCTTCATGCCGCGTCAAGTATTACTTTCAGGCCCCGCCGGTACATACATGATTCTGAAGCATTTTCTCTTCGTATTATCATCTCAACCTTATTTGAATAGTAAAGAATAATTCCTCTCATCCCCAATGGTTTTGATATGCACCCACACTATTCTCACTATCTCGTTGTATGACACGAAAAATCGAATTGTCGTACAGAAACGGGGTGGTGCCGTTCCATGCAATGGACGCTCTTTTTATTCACAGAATGCGATTGCCTGTCAATCTCAGTGAGTGGAGATCGGCACGTGGGGTGATGTATGATGGAGGGTGGGTAACACTTCAGTATTTTTTTTACGTGTTCCTGGCCTTCGTCTTTAAAAAACATGATAGGAACGTACAGTCCAAGCCCCCTCAGAGAACAATTGGAATCAGAGTATCTTCTGTATGTAAAATGATCCGGGTTCCCGTGAGGGTGTTATAAAAGGCGCGATTGATTGTATCCGATCGTAATGGTTGTGCTTCAGGTAATTCAGTGCGCCTATGATCTTCCAGCTTTTGTTGTGCGAAAGAAAGGCCTCCAACAGATATTGCTCGTTCCAAAACTTCACTTCACCTTCCAGCCATTTTTTTGGGTAGTCTTTTGGCGAAAATATATCATGCACATGAACGATGACTCCTTTCTTGAGACTTGGCAACAGGCTCAGATACTCGAAGAGCACATCGCCCTGTGGCTTGATGATATGTGATGAGTCGATAAATAAAATATCATTTTCATCCAGTTCATAGAAGAAATCCAATTCAATATCTTCGACTCTCCTCCTGATAACCGTCACGCCGGTCTGCTCGAGCCAGGGCATTTCATACGGCTCGATACATACGTGCCGGCACTCATATCCCGGATCTGTCTCCCGGTTTTTTCGGAGGGCCTTTATCGCCATGAGGGTCGAGTTCCCGCTGCCGATCTCATAGATTTTCCCCGGTTGTATCGAGCGAATGAGCTGGTACCAATATTCGGCGTCCCCCGATCCAAACGTCGCGTTGTTCATGAAAAACTCGAGGGTTTCCGGCCTGGTTTCCGGCACATGCAACAGCTCTTCCGAAAAGGTGAATGTATCGAGCAATGCGAGCTGGCCTGTGATGTTCCAGTCGATCCCCGGCAGGATTCTATCCTGTGAAAACGGGTATTTCGGATCTCGATTATCAAACCGGGGTTCATAGTAATGATTAAAAATAGGAAAGACTCCGAGATTCATCAAAATATTCTTTGCCCGGGGAAAATTCACGATGCCTTCCCGCCGTATAAATCTGAGCAGCCGCCCCGAAACGTATATAAAAGGCGCCAATACAAAATCCGTCACCCGTGGATACTTCAATGCAAGTCTTATGATTCTCTGCTTTATCTTTGCCTGAATTTTCATGACATGTTTCCAATTAAAAATTCAAATAATCGTTCCCACTGTATCACAAAGACAATTCCGTATGAACATACATTTATCGGAACACCCCTTCTTTGAATCCGAAATATCGGGCGGCGTTGTCGTAACAGACCCCCTTGATCAACGATCCGACAAGATCCATATCGTTCGGAATCAGGCCCCTTTCCATGTCCCCGCCGATGAGGTTACAGAGGATTCTCCTAAAATACTCGTGGCGGGGGAAAGAAAGCACGCTCCGGGAGTCGGTGGTCATGCCGATAAAGCGCGAGAGGAGTCCCGTCGCCGAAAGAATATTGAGCTGGTTTTCGATCCCGTCCTTCTGATCCATGAACCACCAGGCGCTGCCGAACTGGAGCTTCCCCGGGGTTGATCCGTCCTGGAAGTTGCCGATCATGGTGGCGACCACCTCGTTGTCGGTGGGATTGATCGGGTAGATGACGGTCTTCGCCAGGCGTCCTTCCCGATCAAGTCGATCCAATAATTCCGCCAGGGCGCGAGCGTGCCGGAAGTCCCCGATGGAATCCACCCCCACGTCCGGCCCCAGCGTTCTGAAGAGCCGGGAGTTGACGTTCCTGAGGGCGCCGATGTGAAACTGCTGCACCCAGCCCCGATCGTGATCGAGGCGGCTGAGATGCACAAGCATCGTCGATCGATACGTCGCCGCCTCACCGGCGGTGAGGGACTTGTTTCGCCTCGCCTTCATGAATGCCTTCCCGGCGATGCGATCGCTTTCGGCGCCCGCGTCGATCTCCGTCAGGCCGTAGTCGGACACCCGACATCCATTGATGTGGAAAAATTCGTGCCGCACCTTGAGTGCCTCGAGAAACGATGAGAAGTCGCCGATTGACCGGTCCGCCGCGGCCTCCAGGGCGTTCACCCACTCGTTGAAGCGGCGGGGGTCCTCAACCATCAATGCCCGATCCGGCCGCCACGCCGGGTACATCTCGAAGGGCCGGTTCTGCCGCCGGGCGTAGCCTTCGTGATACTCAAGGGTGTCGGTGGGATCGTCGGTGGTGCACAAGTGTGTGACGTTCATCCTCGCGATTAGGTCCCTCGCCCCGAAGCCGTCTGTGGCAAGCATCTCGTTTGCCCGATCGTAAATCTCGTCGGCGGTGTCCGGAGAGAGGAGGATGTCGATTCCGAAATAGCGGGACAATTCCAGGTGGGTCCAGTGATAGAGCGGATTCCTGAGGGTCATAGGGACGGTGGCGGCCCAGGCGCGGAATTTTTCCCGCCACGGTGCGTCGCCGGTAACGAGTCTCTCGTCAACGCCGTTGGTCCTCATCGCCCGCCACTTGTAATGATCCCGGGCGAGCCACATCTCGGCGATGTTCGAAAAGCGTGTGTTTTGGGCGATGTCTTGCGGAGGAAGGTGGTTGTGGTAGTCGATAATCGGCTCAGGTTTTGCGTACTCACGATACAAATTCTGTGCCGCATCGCCCTCAAGCAGAAATCGTTCATGGATGAAAGGTGTCATCGATATCGCTCCCCTGATTTCCGGTCCGGACGGATACCTCAGGCCCGGACCGGCGCAATGGTTCGCTCGAATAACAGTGTCGGTCTCCCCCTCCGCCGTCGCCTTAGAGGCCGTCACCTTCTACCCTTGAAAACACGCTCTCACCGATAAGGAGCTTTCCGTCCACCTCCACACGGAGGGCGCGGTGGCTCCTGTTGAGGATATTGTCTCGAAGCCATCGGGACGCGAGAAATCCCATAGCATAGGTCGGCTGCTTCACGGTGGTCAGCCGGGGGCGAAAGACCCTTCTGAGGGGCGAGTCGTCGAATCCGGTAATCGATATCCCCTCCGGCACCGTAATCCCCATCTCATCCAGTTGATGAATCAGGCGAATCGCCATGTAATCGTTGAAGCACATCACCGCGTCGCAGAAGTGTTCGATAAAATACTCGGCGCACGCCCGATCAACGGCGAAAATATCCTGAAGATGTACTACAACCTCATCGGAGGCATCTATCCCCGCCTCGAGCAGCGCGGTATGATATCCCCGATTGCGATCGATGTTGTTCGGATTGTCTTCGTTTCCCAGATAGCCGATCCTTTTGTGTCCCAGACCCGTCAGGTGTTTCCCCAGCTCGACAAAGGCCTTGTAGTAGTTGCAGGCGACGTAGTTTTCGCCCTCGATCATCCGGCTGAGAAAGATATATGGAATACCCTGCTCTTGAAAACGCTCCCGGACATCACGCTCCACGCTGCGATATGCCAGGATGATCCCGTCGATCTCCTGGATATCGTTGTCCACATAGGCCTGAAAATCGGAGATGGAGACGACCTCCACCCGTTTCTTCTCGTCCATGAAGGCCTCGTTGATGGCCCCCAGAAGTTCGGGAATATTGAAAAACGGATTTTCCGACAGCTCCCGCTCTTCGGGCACCACCACGGCCAGGTTGAGCATCGAGCGGGTCAGCGGCCGCTTTCGCTTCCGGGGGGTGTACTGCAGCTTCTGGGCCGTCTCCAGCACCCGGCGCCGGGTGGGCGCGGAGACCCCCGGCTCGTTGTTCAGCACCCGGGATACGGAGCTGATCGAGAGATTACACAACCGGGCGATATCCTCCAGCGTGCCGTTCTTCTTTTGTTTTTCGTCCGTCATATGAATCTGTCTGAGCCCTCGCTGTTCCTGTTTCATCCCCGGGCATTTTTCCCTCGACCGAGGGCGGGACGTCCCGCCCGATACACTCGATGGAAAAGGAAGGCATCGGGCGGATTCTACCTCATGTCGGCCAGGGAATCAAGGAAATCACCCGATTCCCTTCGTCAGCGCCTCCCGCAGCCCATCCAGGTACATCACCCCCAGCGCCCGGTCGTACAGTCCGTAGCCCGGCCTGCCCGTCTCACCCCAGATCATCCTGCCGTGATCGGGGCGCACCACGCCGTCGAAGCCGGTATCGACCAGTATCTTCATGATCCGATACATGTCCACATCGCCGAAGCGGGATGGATGAGGCGTCTCGTGGAAGCTCCTCTTCCCGTCGCCCGCGATGTTTCTCATGTGGACGAAGGGGACACGGTCTTTGGCGGAGAGCGTCTCGAGGCTTTTTAAGAGATTCATTTCGGCGTTCGGCCCCAGGGAGCCGGTACAGAACGTGACGCCGTTGGACGGGCTGTCCACGATGGAGACGAGACGATCCAGGGAGTCACCGTCGGTGATGATCCGGGGCAGGCCGAATATGGGCCAGGGGGGATCGTCCGGGTGGATGGCCATTCGGACGTTGCACTCCTCGGCCGTCGGCACGACCCGCTTCAGGAAATATTCCAGGTTCCCCCAGAGGGTCTCAGCATCCATACCCGCGTAGGCATCCAGGAGGGCGTGAAGCTCATCGGTGGTGTAGGCCGTGGCCCATCCGGGCAGGGTGAACGAGCCTTTTCTCAGATCGACGTCTTTCAGCTCTTCGTGGTCGTAACTGAGGGTCGTCGATCCATCGGAAAGCTCCATCGCGAGGCTCGACCTGGTCCAGTCGAACACCGGCATGAAATTATAACAGAGAATGCCAACGCCCTCCGCTCCCATGTTTCGGATGCTCTCTTGGTAATTCTCGATGTACGCATCTCGGGTGGGGCGCCCCAGCTTGATATCCTCGTGGACCGGGATGCTCTCGATGACTGAGAACCGAAGCCCCCCCTCCTCGATGATCTTCTTGAGGCCGGCGATCCTCGCCCTGGGCCATACATCCCCCACCGCCACGTCATACAGGGCCGACACGATCCCGTCCACCGCGGGAATCTGGCGGATGTGTGCGAGGGGCACCGGGTCTTCTTTTCCATACCACCTGAAACCGATTTGAAACGTCATGGCTGCCTTTCCTCATGTATCATTGCATAGTATCTTCATTTTTTCATGGGACCATCATTGAGATCCCCCGCCCCCCGAACCTCGCCCCGCTCCGTCCCTCTCGGCCCCCGGACTCCGACCCCCTACACCCCCGAGTAGGCGGAGAATCCCCCGTCGATGGGGATGACTGTCCCGTTCACGAACCCGGAGGCGTTTTCATCCGTCAGCCACAGGAGCGTCCCCAACAGGTCTTCGGGCACGCCGAACCGTCCCATGGGGGTGTGGGCCAGGATTTTCTCCGCCCGCTCCGTGTGGGAGCCGTCGTCCCTCACCAGGAGTTTTTCGTTCTGCCGGGTCAGGAAAAAGCCGGGGGCCAGGGCGTTGACCCGGATACCGGTGCGGGAAAAATGCACCGCCAACCACTGGGTGAAATTGCTCACCGCCGCCTTGGCGCCGCTGTACGCCGGTATCTTGGTCAGGGGGCGAAAGGCGTTCATGGAGGAGACGTTAATGATGACGCCGCTTCCCTTTTTTGCCATATCCCTCGCGAATACCTGGGTCGGCATGAGCGTGCCGAGGAAGTTCAGGTCGAACACGAACCGAATCCCCTCGGGGTCCAGGTCGAAAAAGGTGACGAGATCGTCCGTCCCCTCCTTCAGGTCTTCCCTCTCCAGGTATTCCCGGGAGGTGGTGCCGGCGGGGTGGTTGCCTCCCGCGCCGTTGATGAGGATATCCACCGGCCCAAGATGTTCCGTGACCTCGTCCCGGGCATGCTTCAGGCTCTCGATATTCAACACATCGGCGACGACGCCCCGGGCCCTCCCCCCCTGTTTTGTGATCTCATCGGCCACCTTCTGGGCGCTCGTTTCATCCAGGTCGAGGACGGCAACCGTCGCGCCGCACGCGGCCAGGGCCCGGGCGAATGTGGAGCAGAGCACGCCCCCCCCGCCGGTGACCACGGCGGTCCTCCCTTTCAGGTCTATTTCAAACGGTAATTCCATCGGTGTCCCTCATAGATGTGCCTTGAAAAAAATATTATCCATACAGCGGCCCGTATGCGGCGGAGGCCCTGTAGTCCGCCCCCTCGAGATCGTTGGTGCCGAAGGCGTTCCAGCCGCCGGGCCGGAAGATGTCTTTCTCGTCCACGTTGTGCACGGCCACCGGTATCCTGAGCATCGAGGCCAGGGTGATCAGATCCTTTCCGATGTGGCCGTAGCAGAGGGCCGCGTGATTGGCCCCCCAGGCTCGCATGACCGAATAGACGTCCCTGAAGGCGCCCTTCCCGGTGAGCCGCGGGGCGAAGAAGGTCCGGGGCCAGGTGGGATCGGTGCGGTTGACCACTTCGGCGTATACCTTTTCGGGAAGCTCCACGCTTACCCCCTCGGCAAGCTGGAGCACCGGCCCCAGCCCCCTCACCAGGTTGATCCGGGACATGGTTAACGGCATCCCCCCCCGGGAGCAATACGCCGAGGAGAATCCCCCGCCCCGAAAGGTCACCAGCTTCCCCGCCCCCCACCAGACGGCCTTCACGCACCGGTCGGCATCCTCCGGCTCTATCCCCCAGAAGGGTTTCAGAGCGGGCTTCCCGTCTTTCACCTGTTCTCCAGTGCCGTCCATCGCCGCCGCCCCGGAGTTGGTGAGGTAGAAGAATCCAAACGCCGCGGGGTCTTTCAGCGTTTCGCCGCTGACCCGTCGTATCGCCTCGGGGCTCCAGTAGGTGCGCACGTCGACGAATATCTGTGCGGTGCCCGAAAGAAGGTGCCCGAAGAGCATGGCCGCGGCGTTGAGGGAGTCGTTCTCGGTGGCGACGATGTAGGGCTGGCGGATGCCGTCCCAGTCGAATGACGAGTTGAGCATCGCCTCCATGAAATCCCCGTTGGGAAAATGGTCGGTCCATTGGCGCTGGCCCTGAAAGCCCGCAGCGATCGCGTTGTGCCCCTCGGATTCCTCGACGTGTCCCATTTCGGCGAGCTTCGGGTTGCCGATCATCAGGTCCCGGACGATGAGCGCCATCTTCACCGACATCTCCCAGTCGGCGTCCTTTTCCTTCCGTGTCCGCTGGATTTCCTTCGGATTCGGGTCGTCCATCTCCGGGCAGTTCTCCCTCGCCCACTGAATCGCCCGCTCGTACTCGTCCCGATCGTATATCCCCCGATCGACGCGACGGATAATTTCCGTCATGTCGACATACTCCACCCGCATGCCGAAATAATCCTGAAAGAAATCCGCGTCCACAATGGACCCGCCGATCCCCATGGCGACGCCGCCGATCGAGAGATAGGATGTCCCTTTCATCGTGCCCACGCCCACGGCGCATCGGACGAAGCGAAGAATCTGCTCCCGCACGTCGTCGGGGATGGTGAAATCGTCCTCGTCCTGGACATCCTTCCCGTATATCTTGAAGACCGGAAGCCCCTTCTGCTCCAGCACCGCCTGGGCCCCCGCCAGGTACACCGCCCCCGGCTTCTTCGTCCCGTTGAAGCCCCAGATCGCCCTCGGGAGGTGCGGGGTCATGTCGACCACCTCGGCCCCATAGCACCAGCAGCGGGTGACGTCGATCACCGCCCCCACCCCTTCCCGCCTGAACTTCTCGGCACACCGGGCGGCCTCGGCCGCTCCGCCGATGGTGGTATCGGCGATAACACACTCCACAGTATGCCCCGAGGCGTGCCTGACGTTTTCGGTGATGAGCGATGCTGTGGACTCGGCCATCCGCATGATCGGCCCCTCCAGAGATTCCCGGACGCCGTTTCTCCGGCCGTCGATCACCGGACGGATGCCGATCCTCGGGAGCGTCCCGTTGAGCCGGTATGTCGGCGTTCCCCTTTTATACGATGTCATCCCCCTTCCCCCTCAATCATATACGGGCCTTCAAATACTCGATGCTCCGCCTCACCGCCGGGTCCGGGTCGATGGTGTACTGAAACCCGAGCTCCACCGCCAGGAATCCGTCGTAGCCGGAGTTTATGAGGTCTTCGAGGAATATGTCGTAGTACATTTTCCCGTCGCCGGGGACCATGTGGTCGTCGGTCACGCCGTCGTTGTCGTCTATGTGGTAGTGGCAGATGAGGTCTTTTGTCTTCCCGACCACGTCGGATAGAGGTTCTCTATTAATGAAGAGGTGCCCCGTATCGACGAGGATCCCCATCTCCCAGTCCAGTTCGTCTATGGCCGAAAGTCCATCCTCCACCGTCACCACCAGGTCCGACTCGTACCGGTTCGCCGGCTCCAAAAGGAGGGTGCACGACATGCCCCGGGCATGGTCGAGGAGCTCCGTGAAGCTCGTCATCATCGCCCCCCACGCCTCGGCGCGGGACTGACCGTACAGGGAAAATCCGGGACAGAGGCTGACGTACGGCGCGCCCACGCCTTCCGCGGCATCGATGCTTTTCTTGATGTAGTCGACGCTGCCCCGCCTGATCCCCTCGTCCGGGGCGGCCAGGTTGCTGGGGTAGCGGAACTGGGCGGGGATGAAGTTCGAGACGGCTATGCCGCAGTCGTCCAGCGCCGTCTTGATATCCCGGATGCGGACTGTGTCCATGTCGTCGGCGTAGGCGTGGGGCCTGCCGCCCCACAGCTCGACGCCGTCATACCCGAAGCGGGCGGTCCGACGGATCGCCTCGATGAGCGGGTACCTGAAATAGACGAATGTCGAAAGGCTCAGTTTCATCGTGCTCTCCAATATTTTTTCCGTGCGCCCCCCCACTCCACCCGACACCGGCGCATGTCCATAATGAAAACATCCCCCATCGCGCCCCGTCACACGGCCTTGAGGGAAACGCCTGTATTGTTTGTTCGGCTACAGCCCCCGCCACTTCCTGTGGGGCGGCTCAGCGACCGCATCACCACCGCCCAGCACCAGTGGCGGATAGGCAAACGCCAGGGCGTCGTTTTGCAGCCTTTCCGGCGGTTCGTCCCCCGCGTAGGGCGCGATCATGAGGGAAAACTCCTGGACCTTCCCGTTGTACGACGGGGCGTAGGGATCCAGGTGGTCGGACATGGAAAGCCCCAGAAACCGCCCCAGGCCGGTATGCCCGGTGTCGTACCTGAGCTGCCGCCCGTAATAGCTCCCGAAGGGGTTGAGGTATATGACGGCGCCCCCCCCGTCGATTCTGGTCCTGATCGGGCAGAAGGCCTGGGACGTGAGAATGTTCGTCGTCTGGGCCACGAGGAGGCCGTTCTTTTTGTCAGTCACGGCCACCCACCCGCAGGTGATGTGGTTGTTGGAGGAATCGAGCTCTTTATTTCGGGAGAAATCGGCGTAGTTCAGATCATAGCCGCTCACGTGTCCCAGATAGTTGTGCTTCCATATGCGAAGGTGCCCTCCCCCCTCCCCCCGGAGGTTCGGGGAGATCTCGCAGGGCATTACCTCCTCCCAGCGCCCGTCCCACGTCCTGCCGAGCCGCTCGGCCCTCCCCTTCTTGAATTTTCGATTCATCGTCTCGGGGTAGCGGACCCGTATGGTGACATATAGATAGGGAAGGCCGCCGGCCGCGAGTATCTCCCGCTCATAACAAACCGTGCCCTCTTTGAAAGGGAGCGCGGCCGTTTGCCGCCGTATCCCCACAAGCCCCCCTCCGAAGACCCGGGCGTCCACGGTCTCCCACGAGGATACGTTGCTTCTCTTGCCGCCATACGTGACGCCGCTTCCCAGGTACGTCCCCCGGGCCGCCTCGACGCCCCGGCAGACGCACCCGGAAACGTGTCCCCGACCGTCGAAGGAGAGGGTGAGGTGTTCGTTCGCCATCGAGCGCTCGTCGATGGAGACGGGATCGGAGACGTCGGGAGCTTTTCCGTGGGAGTCGACGGTCAGCGTGAAGCGCCTTTCTTCGCCGGGGTCGGTCTCAACGACCACGAAAAGCCGCCGTCCCTTTCCATCCCCGAAAATCCCCGGCGGACAGACCGCCGCCGGCACCGGCTTCCCGTGTTCATCGAGGATGCCTGCGACCATATCCCCCGCCCCCTCCCGGAGCCCGATCTCCACCAGAGATGTGGAGGGCCGCTTCCCGTAGCGAATGATATCCGTGGAGACCCCCCGCTCGTAATCGGCGATTACAATCGTCTTTTCATCGCCGATCTCTCCCCTCGCCGCATCGAAGGCCTCCCTCCCCTCCTCCACCGATACAGCAATGATGTCCCGAGCAACCCCGAGCCTCGTGACGTTCATGACCGGGGACGACAGCCCGAAGTGGGTGGTGGAGAGCGCCCTGACCCGATACATCCGGGAGCGGGAGAGGCGCTCCTCGATCCGTGAGGCCTTCACCTTCGCCGCGCCCGTCTCCAAGAGCCTCCGGGTCTGGTACTCCAGAATGCGGGATCGGTCGATGCCGGTCCAGAGGATCTGGTTCGACCACTTCTCCGCCCAGCTCGAGTAGCCGTCGAAGCTGCCGTCCGCCGTATCCTGGCCGAAGGTGACCCGCCCCACCGGCTCGTGGGAGTTGAGGTAGTCCAACGGCGTGGTGAAGACCACGTAGTCCAAATCGGCGACGTCCTCGATCAACCCCGCAAGGCCCCTGGCCGAGGAGTAGAGACGACTCACCAGCGGGATGTCGAACCCGACCCAGAAATCGTCGTCGGCGTCCATGTCGATCAATAAAAGGACATCCCGAGGCGTGTCCTGGGTAAGCTGTTCCCGGCGGAGCCGCCTGACCCATCTCCTGAGCGTGATGTTGTCCACCAGGTCGCCGGTGTTGTACGCCGGCACCAGGGTCATCGATCCCTCCACCCCCGGATACGTCAGCGTCAGCGGATTGTAGCGCTCCACGAACGAGAGGGGCGGGATGAAATTGCTGAACGCGTTGAATGGCAGCGCGCTGTAGAAGAGGCTGACGGCCGTGATGCCGTATGTGGGGTAAAGCTCAAGGTGCTTCGGCGTAAACATCATCTCCTGGGGACGCACCATCGGGCCGAAGGCGCCGAAGATATCCTGAACGCCGGAGCCCGCCTCGTTGGTCACCGCGCGGCCGACGGCGTCCTCGAACTCACCCGCGGTATGGGCGCTGATCATGCCGTTGTTGTAGGACATGAACTGTATCTCATCCCTCCCGTCCGCCACCCTCTTTCTGATGGCTTCGATGATGCCGGGACAGTGCTCGGGCATGATCGTTTCAAGGGAGAAATAATTCTCAAAATCCCAGGTGCCCCGGACCGCGACACCCCTTTTATTGTACGCCTCCAGGGTGTCTATGATGTGCCGGATGATCCGGATGTCCTTCCCGAAGCCCAGCTCATCCGGCGTGTCGCCCCGGTAGGAGTGATAGAAATTGCCGTGAAACCGAAACGCGAGGTGTACGCGTGCGGCGCTGTTATTCATGATCGTCGCCCTCTCTCGATCGTGTCCCGCCCGATGCCTCATTCGCCCTCAAGGGTTTTCTTTAATTGTTGCTCCTCGGTTTTATTATAATCCTTGCCCCGTCTCCGGGCGGTCAGCGTGATGTTGAGGCGATCGTGGACCTCGGGTGTCAGGCGATAGCGTATCGCGCTGATGATCGCGATCGATAAAAACAGTGCGGGAACCAATGCAAACATGATCTTGAGGGATATGAGAAACTCCGGCGTCTGGGCCTGCCTTTCGATGACCGCCTTCCCGTCGATTATCGTCTCCACCGGCTTTAAGTATCCTGCCCAAAAGATGATCTGGGATACGATGAAGATGCCCAGGGCGGAGCTGGCCTTTCTGAGAAACGTCATCAGACCGGAAAAGATACCCTCCCGCCGACGCTCGGAATAGAGCTCATCCACATCCGGCACATCGGGCAGGATGGAATAGATCATCACGACAATCCCTCCCGATCCGATGCCCACAATAGCACAGAACACGTAGATGACGATATCGTGATTGTCGGGCGTGATGAGAAGGCTGAAGCACATGGTCACAAGCCACATTATCGCGGCATACACGAAGGTGCGTTTTTTCCCTATTTTGCCGCTGATTACGGCAAACAAAGGAATGGCGACAATCTGGGCGATCAAAAGCGCTCCGAGCACGTAGTTGGCTTCATCGGGACGTTTAATGTAGTAGGTCATGAAGTACATCATGATCGACATGACGATGTCCATCGTCGCCATGGAGAAGAGATACATCAGAAGCACATGGATGAACGTCGGCGTTTTGAACGGCTCCACGAACGTCCGCTTGAAATTGAACGTTTCCGGCTCCTTCTGGAATTCCGGCCTCTCCTTCGTTGCGAAAAACGTGGCGAGGAAGGGAAGAGAAAACAACGATGCGAAGACCAGCGCCATGACAATATACCCGGTCCTGACCTCCGGGAACGTTTTGACGATCTCAAGGGGAAGCACCGCGCATACGAGCGAGGAGACCATCGAAAAGACCATGCGCACCGATGTCAAGGCGGTCCGCTCGTTGTAGTCGGTGGTCAGCTCCGACGCCAGGGCGAGGTAGGGAATCATCACAATGGTATAGCTCGTGGAAAAAAAGATATACGCCGCCAGCACGAAGATGAATCGATGTGTCTCCCGCTCAAAATCCACCGGGAACCACATCATGAAAAACGACAGGAACACCAGCACCACCCCCAACAGGAAATAGGGCCGCCGCCTGCCGAAGCGGGTACGGGTTCGATCGCTGATGATGCCCATGATCGGGTCGCTCACCGCGTCCCACATCTTGCTGACGAGGAACACCACGCCTGCCAGGACCGGCGATATCAGCAACACATCGGTCAGAAAGAAAAGATAGAAAAAACCGATAATCACCATCGCCCCGCCGCCGAAGATATCCCCGGCGCCGAAGCCGAGCTTGGTCCCCCAGCTCAACCGCTCATTCGACTTGTCGTTCATGTCCCCGCTCCTGATAGAAAATATGATGATATGGAAACGAGTATCGTGAAAAATATTTTGAAAAGCAACCACATCTGTGGTACTATCGTGAAAAATATATCTCTTTGCGCGCAAAAAAGTCAAGAATATTCCGAAAGAAAAGTACGCATGAAAATCGGGAAATATTCCATGGGAATTGGGGATCGATTCGGCCGTCAGGGTGCGGTTCAGCTTCGGGCGATCATGAACGCACGGGAATTGGGCGTTGATATCGATCCGGTCTGGAACAAGTCCCACCGGGAGCACGAAATCACCCGCACATCTCCTTCCGAGCAGCGTCGCAGGGCGGACGCGGCGATACAACACCTCGACTATTCCGGGCGCTACTTCGTCGACGCCGATCACATCGGCGCAAACACCGTCGATCGGTTCCTCGATCACTGTGACTTCTTCACCCTGGACGTGGCCGACTCCCTGGGAGCGCCAGTGGATGATGCGTCCCTCGCCGCCTTCATCACGGCCCGCCGGGACCTCGTCGGGAGCCACCGGATCCCCGGTATCGAGCACCCCCTGGAGATATCAACCGAGGATCTTGGGCGTATTGCCGGGCGGGTGCTGGCCGCCGTTCACAATGCCGGGCGGATATACCGCCACATTGCATCGATAAAGGGAAGCGATTCCTTTATTACGGAAATCTCCATGGACGAGACCAATTCACCCCAAACGCCCGTGGAGCTTCTGGTGATCCTGGCGGCGATCGCCGATGAAAAAATACCCGTCCAAACCATCGCCCCGCGGTTTTCCGGACGGTTCAACAAGGGGGTAGACTATGTGGGGGACGTGGAGCGGTTCTCCCGGGAGTTCGAGGCGGATTTGGCGGTTATCGATTTCGCCGTCTCCCGATTCGGATTGCCTTCCAACCTGAAGCTCTCCATCCACTCGGGCTCGGACAAGTTCTCCATCTATCCGGCCATCCGTGACGGATTGAAAAAATTCGACGCCGGCGTCCACCTCAAGACCGCCGGTACCACCTGGTTGGAGGAGCTGATCGGCCTGGCCGAGTCCGGAGGCGAGGGGCTTGTCATCGCCCGGGAGATTTACCGGGAGTCATACGCCAGGCGCGCCGAGCTGACGAAACCCTACAGCACCGTCGTGGACATCAACATCGATCACCTCCCTGCGCCCGGTGATGTGGATCGATGGTCCGGGAAACAATTCGCCGACGCACTGCGTCACGACCCCGCACATCCCCTGTACAACCCGGACCTCCGCCAGCTGTTGCACGTGGGCTATCGTGTGGCGGCGGAGATGGAAGAACGCTATCTCGACGCTTTGGATGAGTACGAGGCGGTCATCTCGGAACAGGTATACGAAAACATCTTTAATCGGCACATCAGGCGGCTCTTTTTTGACGAATAGACGGGGATGTTCCCCTTCGCTTCTATCTCCACAAAGCCTGTGTATCTTCTTGTCTTTCCCCTAAAAATCTGGTATATCGGAAACACCTGTCCGTCCGCACAGACACTTACCGCACGAAAAAGTATTCCAGTATTGAAAAATCACGGGCGGGATGATGCCGAAAGGCGATCGAGGGGTGAATGCCGGGGCATATCCGACGTAAACGCCGACAGCCTCCCTCCGTCACCGCACACATAACGGATAGTACCCGGGAGACAACTATGGAACAGCCGCACAACGGCGAAAAAGATGTGAAAAAGCCGCTTTTAACCAGGAATCAAAAAATCATCGTGTTCGGGAGCCTCTCCTGCCTGGGAGTGATCGGACTCATATGCTTTATTATCTGGATACTTTCTTTGCTTTACGTCAGCGGTATGGTGCATCTCTTCGACAAGATGATCGTGCCGACGGAAACCACCTGCGAGATGAAATCAAACTCCGCGTCCGGATACCTGATAGGCCCCGGCGAATACTGTTCCTGGACCGTCACCGCCCATGACGAGACCGTTTCGATCAATGTCAGCGTGGAAAATTCCAAGAGCGATTTCTGGCTCCAGATAAAGGACGCCTCGGGCGTAACGATGATCGCCGAATACGAGATATGGCAGGATATGTCGATACCGCTTCCGGGAGCGGGGACGTACTGGCTGATCATCTACTCCAAGGGCGGCTCCGGCCCCTGGGAGGCCTCCTGGGAGTGATGGGGCGCACTCAGCGTCCGGATCGTTCTACAGACGACGTGCCCCATCCCAGGCCCGACTGAATCCAAATCCATCGGCCGTATCGCCGGAGATCCTGTAACGGGGCAATGAACCTGCACGGGCACAAAAAAACGCCGGGGCCGAATCGACCCCGGCGTGCGGTATCAAGTCACTATGCCTTCTTCGCCATTGAATCCCTAAGCTCCCGCTTGAGGATTTTCCCCACGGCGCTCATGGGAAGCTCGTCCATAAACTCGATAACCTTCGGGACCTTGTAAGGGGCGACCTTCTCCTTCATGTAGGCGATAATGCGCTCCTTCGCCGCGTCGTCCGCCGAAACGCCCTTCTTCAGGACGATCGCCGAGGCCACCAGCTCTGAACCGGGCCGCTTCGGGTCGGGGAGGCCGATGGTGGCCGCCATGTCGATGTCGTCATGCTCCATCAGAACGTCGTCCACTGTCCGGGTGAACACCTTGTAGCCCGAGACGATCAGCATATCCTTGGCCCGGTCCACCACGAAGAAGTAACCGTCCTCGTCCATGGAGACGATATCCCCGGTGTATATCCACCCGTCCCTGAGCGTATTGGCGGTCTCCTCGGGCTTGTTGTGATACCCGATGGTGAAGACCTGGGGGCCCTTCACCACCATCTCCCCCGGCTCTCCCACCGGCACCACCTCCTTCGTGGCCGGGTCCACCACCTTCACATCGGTGTCGGAAATGGGAATCCCCACCGACCCGACCTTTTTTTTGCCGTATATCGGCAGGGCCGTGGTGATGGGTGTGGTCTCGGTCATGCCCATGACCTCCACCAGCTTGTTTTTCCCCACGATCTTTTCGAACTCGACGATATAGTCCGCCGGAAAGGGCGCCGCCCCGCTGACGAACCAGTTGACGCTAGAAAAATCAAGCGCGCGAAAATCTTCCCGCTTCATCAGCTCCAAAAAAATCGTGGGAACGTTGATGATGCCGAATGGTTTGTATTTTTTGATATTTTTGACGATGAATCCCAAGTCCCGCGGATTCGGAACGGCCACCTGGTTTAAACCCATGGCCATGCAGAGCATCCCCACAAAAAGCCCCGCCTGGTGAAACAGCGGAAAGGCGGATATGGCCGCGCCGTATCCCGGATCCAGGTTTAACCAACTCTTGAGCTGCTCCACGTGCCAGGAAACGTTCTTCTGGGTGAGCACCGCACCCTTTGGAGGACCGGTGGTGCCCCCGGTGTACTGCATCAGACACGGCGCCCCGAAGCCGACCTGAACCAGCACCGGAGACTCCTCCGCCCCGGCAAGGGCTTCCATATAGCGAATGACCTCCACACCCGGGACTTCCGTGACGGCGCCTGTGGGAATCTTCTTGAGGAGCTTTCCCAAAAATTTCTTGACGGGAGGGAGAAAATCACTTATCCCGGCGACCAGCACCGACCGCACACCGGTCTTCGCCACCACCTCGGCCGCCTTGCCGAACAAAAGATCCAGCGTCACCAGTATCTTCGCGCCGGAGTCATTGAGCTGATATTCCAACTCCTTGGGAGTCAAGAGCGGGCTGACGCCTGAGAGAACGCAACCCGCCTTCATGATGCCCTGTATAGCGATATAGTAGGCCGGGAGATTGGGGAGATTCACCCCCACCACATCGCCGGGGACCAACCCCCGGGATATGATAAAATTCGCGAAGCGGTCGGCGTATCGATTCAGTTCCCTATAGGTGATGGGCCGATCCATATAGTATACCGCTACGGCATCCGGCATCGCCCGAACGATGTCTTGAAAACGCTCGGAATAGAGCTTTTCTGGATAGTCCAGAAATTCCGGTACGTGATCGTCGTAAAAAGCCATCCACGGTTTCTGCTCATACGAAACAGACATATGATACCTCCTGATCATACTGGAAATATGAGATATATTACCTGACGCTCTTTTTCGCGTCCGAATCCAAGCTTATGATGCTTCCCGTGATGTTACGATCATGTGGTGATGAGTTTTTTCAGCCTCTCTTTGTCTCCTTCCATTCGACAAATTCCCGGGCCTCCAAGGCCATGCCGTCGGCCAGTGAGAGATCCCCGCCGCGATCGATCATCCGTTTTATCCGCCGGACCTGCTCATCGTTGAAGGAGGCGATGATCCCGGCCAGCCGCATGGCCTCATCCATCAGAGCTTTTCCCTCGACCACCCGGGCCACAAGCCCCGCCGTATACGCCGCCTGGACGTCCATAAACTCCCCGGTCAACGACATGAGCTTCGCCTTGTAAGACCCGACGATGCGGGGAAGTATTTGGCTCATACCCGCGCCGGGGGTGACCCCCACCTTCGCGTGTGTGTCTCCAAACTTGGCGGTGTCCGCAGCGATGATTATGTCGCATCCCAGAACAAGCTCCAGACCGCCGGTGACGGCGTACCCATTGACTGCGGCGATGACCGGCTTCTTCATTTCCCTAATTGTGCGAAATCCCCGCTCTCCCGCGAACAGTTCCGTGTTGTCCGGATCTTCCTCCGCCGCCATGAAGCTTCTCAAATCACTCAGGTCGAGGCCTGCGGAGAACGCCCGGTCGCCGGCGCCGGTAAAGACGATCACCCGCACATCATCGTCTGCGTCCGCCTCCTTGAAAAGCCGCTCGATTTCATACAACATGGCGAGGTTCAGGGCGTTTCTCACCTCGGGGCGGTTGAGGGTGATGACGGCGATACCGTCCTTCTTTTC
Organism: Candidatus Zymogenaceae bacterium; assembly: GCA_016931225.1. Taxonomy (NCBI): domain Bacteria; class Deltaproteobacteria; order Candidatus Zymogeniales; family Candidatus Zymogenaceae; species Candidatus Zymogenaceae bacterium. The sequence continues at coordinate 108,732 of JAFGFE010000039.1, read as the reverse complement.
ATACAGTACATGGTTTTCCGACATGAAATGGTTCCCCCTGTTCAAAATACGGTTCAGATATATGTAAAACTAAACGCTATTGTTCCGTGCACATCAAGTTCTCAATCGCCCGTGCGGCGGATTCTCGGACCTGGGGATTCTGATCATCCAGGGCGTTCGTCAATGCACGAATCACCTCTTCCCGCTCCTCTTCCAGCACCGGGAGCTTTCCCAGTTCTTCTGCGGCGATGGTCCTAATCAGCGGGTCGTTATCCGAGAGGGCCGAAAGATAGATCGGCGGAGCGGGCGAAAGGACGACCGTCAGATCTTTGGGAAGCTCAGCAACGAGCGTCGTCGTCCTGAAGGGCCAGTCTCCTCCCTGATCGGGAAAGGAGCCGGGCGTCGGGCACACCAGTATTCTCTCCGGCACATACCCCGATTTCGATATCGTCACGGACATGGGACATTCAAAGGATTCGTCCAGATCCCGGGGAATAGTCAGTGTGGCCCGGCCGCCTTCATCGGTGATGGTCCCGAGTGTTATATTGGGCGAGCCGGAACGGTTGGAAAGAGGATAGTCGCCGCACCGCCATTCGGCCCTGACCTCGGCGCCGGATATAGGCTGTGAGGTGTCCGCGTCGTACACACCGATATCCTTCGACGGGCCATACTTCAGGGAGGGAAAGATCGGGGCGAACCGTCCCCGGAAGGACACCAACACCCCGATAAGGATGCACACCGCCACCCAGATGAGGATGATCCTTCTTCGTTCCTCCGTGAGGGGAGCCGCCATTATTCGCCAATCTTGTCAGGATATATAAAAAAACACCATTTATTTTGCACGTCTTATCTCTTCGATCGCCCAGGCGGCGTACTCCCGGACCTGGGCGTCGTCATCCTCCAAGGCTCGGGTGAGGGCGTCGAGGGCGCCGGTCCCGTCGGGTCCGGCATACCGCAATCCTTCTGCCGCGGCCCGGCGGACCCAGGCAAACTCATCCGACAGCGCCCGTATCAGGGCGTCGATTGTCCCGTTGGTCGGGAGACAGCCCGCCTGCATCAGAAGCCCCAGGGTGGTGCACGCCTCCAGGCGGACCCATTCATCCTCGTCGAACACAAGCTCCACAAGCACAGGCATCGAGCCGCACGCGTCATCGGCGAAAACGCCCAGGGCCTGTGCGGCGTTTCGCCTGACCTGCGCGTCCGAATCGTCCAGGGCGTTCGTCAGCGCCAGAACCACCTCGTCCCTCTCGGTCACCAATACCGGCTCAAGGGCGCCCAGCTCCTCGGCGGCGACGGCGCGGATAAACGCGTCGTCATCGACAAGGGCGGAAAGATACACCGGAAGCGCCGATTCGAGATACACCGTCAGCGTTTCGGGAAACTCCGCAATCGATACCGTCGTCCTGAACGGCCATGTGGCCACCGACTCGGGGAGAGGTATATTTACCGGATCAACCAGGATTCCCGCGGGAATGTATCCCGGTTTTGATATCGTAACGGCAAGGGAACATCCGAACCAGCCTCCCCTTCTTTTCGGCACGGTCAGACCGGCCCGACCCTCCGCATCGGTCGTCGCCTCGGACATCACCGTAAAGGAACCGGGGCCGTCGGGCAGGGGATTGTCGTGGCACCACCATTCGGCGCGAACCACGGCGTCGGGTATGGGCCCCGATGTAGCGCTGTCTATGACGATGATCTCACCCGGTACGCCGTACGGCAGGGGAAAAAAAAGGGCGGCGGTGCGCCCCCGGGAAAGGAGACACACCCAGAGGGCCCCGCACAGCACCACAGCCGCTGTCAACAGCAAGATCCATCGTCTCTTCCGGGGGGACGCCCTCATTATTTATTATCCTTGTTTCGTGCGATGGTCTTCAAGGCGCCAGCGGACCGAGCCGGGTCGATGGATCGACGCCATCGGTTGAACGCATCCTGTTCCAGAAGAAGACCTTCGCCCAGGGGAAGCTCCAGACCGCGGTTGATGAGGTTTTTAATCTCTCTGAGTGCATCCTTCGGGCACAGGCGCATCTGGGCCGCCGCGGACAGCGCCTCGTCCATCAGAACGTCGTCCGGCACCACCCGGCTCACAAGTCCCATATCATAGGCTTCGGTGGCACCGATGAACCGGCCCGTAAAAGAGATATCCCTGGCCCGGGCGGCCCCCACCAGTCGGGGAAGAATCTGGGTCATGCCTCCGCCGGGAATGATGCCCACCCGGGCGTGGGTATCGGCGAATCGCGCAGATTCGGAAGCAATCACCACATCGCATCTGAGCACCAGCTCGAATGCGCCGGTTACCGCCGCACCGTTGACCGCGGCGATGGTGGGCTTCGTCATGTCGGACAGAACCGTAATGGATCCGAAGGCGTCTTGGAGTTTTTCATATTCGGTGTCACCCTCCATGACGGTGAAGAAGGCGAAATCGGACGCATCGATGCCGGAGGAAAAGGCCTTTCCTGCACCGGTGATGATTACCACGTCGACGCCTTCATCGGCTTCGGCATCTACCAGGGCCCGATGCAGCTCGGACAAGAGATCGACGGAAAGTGCGTTTCTCACCTCCGGGCGATTCAGGATGATAATGAGCACACCCTCTCTTTTCTCAAGCAATAGATGCGAATACTCCATCTCTCCACTCCCCCTAAGTTTTGATGTTCAGTCAGGACGAGATAAATCGGACCACCCCGTTGTCGACACGGTCCACGATATGCTCCCGGTTCAATCGCTCCAGAATGCCCAGCACCATGTTTACGGCCGGAATCATCCCGGGGCCCTTCGCGCCGGGATACATCAGGCGGGTGATTTTATAGACGGAGAGCTCCTTCTCCGCCCGAAGCAATTCCCTGATGCTGCCTGTCAGCGTACCCTGGACCGACGTTATCCGTTCGATGAGCCGCTCCCAGGTATCGATGGGCCTCCCGTGGCCCGGCAAAAGCAGCCTGGGAGATATCTCCAATATCCTGTTAATGGATTTCATCATCGCGTCGTATGCCGATACAGCGCCCCTTCTTTCGTAATCCATCATCAACACTGAAAGGGGATTGTAGTTGGCGGAGATCAGATCCCCGGTGAACAACAACCCCGCTCCTTCGATATGAAATGATACCGATCCCTCGGAATGTCCCGGCGTTTCGACTACCCTCAACCGTCCGGCACCGGTATCGAATTCATCCCCACCGGTGAGTAACCCGTCCGGTATGATGGATACACCGATTCGCTTGGAGAGTTGTTCGGACAGAATCTTCTGACAATTCTCCACCTCGGCGGGAGGTGTTCCGATTTCACGAAAACAATCAACGACCCGGTGTGTGTATTTTTTGAATGCCTCGTCGTCCGCAACGCCCCGTTCCCGATGGTGAATGAGCACCCTGGCCCCTGTCATGTCCCTGATATGCGTCGCAAGGCCGGCATGATCATCATGACTGTGTGTCAGGAGAATAGTCTGGACATCCGTAATACTGAATCCCGCTGAATTGAGAGTCTCCTCCAAGACCTTCACCGCCTCATTGCTCGGGTATCCGGTGTCGATCAAAAGAGGAGAGGGACCGTCGATAAAATAGGCGTTGGAGTGAGAAATATCCATCGACATGGGTATTCGGATGATGACAATCCCCATTTCGCGCAGGTAATTACGCCATTTCTCTCTTTCGGAAATATCCATTACTGGGTTTTTCAGACGTCTCGGAGTGTCTCAGTACCGTGCGGACTACTCTGTAAATAACCGTTCCATTCCCTTGATCTTCGCCGTCGTCTCCGATTCGTATCCATAGACGAGCCAAAAGACGAGGTTGTCGAAAAAGTGAACGACCCGATTATTCAACTCGAGGACCTGGTAGAGTTCAAACGCGGTGGAGAGAAAACCGTGAGACAGGACATACAGCCAGATGTGCCGTTTCAGGAGCAGATGAGCGCTGACGATATCTCCCAGGGCAATCCCCTCTTCCGCCCGCTTTTTTCCGAGAGCCAGATACACGTCCTTGACGTCTCGACCCTTTTTCCCCTCGTCCAGCCAATCACCCAGCTCCTGTATCAGGGACGTTCCGTATGGAATGCATATCTCGTCGGACATCAGGTGAAACACGGGAGTCGTGATGTTCTCCCTGATATCTGCAATCCAGTAGCCGGTAATTTCCTCGGCGTTGTCTTCGATCATCCTAATAAATTTTTCGGAAATCATGTGCGTTCCTCATTATGCGTTCGAACATGACTGTGTCCATTCTTCGACGTTTTTCCCAATATTTTGTCTCTATTGTAAAATGTAATGATGAGCGATACAACACAAATAAATAAAAAAAGAAGAATCGACGAGAGAAAAACAGAAGCCCGATCGGTGAAAAAGGCACCGCCTATGAACACGAGAACGAACACCCAGGGAATTCCGCCCAGTATGCTGCCGATGGTGAAATGGCGAAAACCTACCCCGGAGAGGCCCACGAGGTAGTTTTGGAATCCTGCGGGAGTGAAGGGGAAAAACCGAATGAGAAACGTGGAGAGGATACCGTGAGAAGCGATTCCTTTGTCGATGTCCATTCCCCGACCCCGCACCAGACGCTCGATACGCTTTCTGAACATGCTTTTTGAAATGAGAAAACCCGCCCAGGAATTGAGAATGTATCCGACGGCTGAGATCACAAAGCCGAGCCCCGTGCCGAACAGCACCCCACCCGCCACGCACAGCGGTGTAATAGGAAAGATAAAAAGGGGCAGAATCACAAAACAGACGATATGAATCGGCATCGCCAGGTATCCCAGGGACCTGAGATGCTCATCAAACTCGGCAACGGTAAACGCGCCGTACCAGGGTGAAAAACGAAATCCGACATACACGGCCGAAATGACGGCGATAAAAATAAAAACGCCTCGAAGCTCTCTTAAAACGAAACCGACGGTCAGTTTCGACGGTACACCAAGCCCGATGTCCTGCCCCCCTCCTTCATCGTTTTTTCCATGCTGCATATACGTAGTCCTCCAATCGCATGATTATATGCGTCATTCTGTATATTGTCAAACAGGACACATCACGTCCCCTTGACATCAGAAAAAACATGATTATATTTTTTTTAAAAGCGAGACATGTATTCAGTGTAAAGAGTATACAGGAAAGAAGGAGGGATATCATGAACCGTTACAGATGGTTTGTGCCGAGGGATCCGTTTTTAAATGAGTTCTCCCGGCTGCAGCAGCAGATGGCCCGTATTGTGGATCATTTCTCTCCCGGAGAGGGGGGACCCCGGACCATGGGGGTGTTCCCGGCGGTAAATGTGTACGAGGACAGCGACAACTACTTTCTCAACGCGGAGATTCCGGGGATCGAGCAGAAGGACCTGGAAATCACGGCGGTCTACGACAGCATTACCCTCAAGGGAGAGCGAAAGATCGAAGATGCAGAGGACGTCAACTACCATCGCCGGGAGCGAAGCGGCGGTAAGTTTTCCCGGGTCGTCACCTTGGGAGACCGAATCGATCCTGAAAAGGTCGAGGCGAGCCTGAAGAACGGCGTCCTGACGGTGAAGATGGCCAAGGCCGAGGAGTCCAAGCCAAAACAGATCACCATCAAGGCCAATGAATGATCCACCCTTTTGAGAGAAGGAGGGACGATCCATGAAAGACAAGGAACTTGAAGTACAGAAAAGCACACAGTCCGAATCATCGGCCAAGGCCGAGGGCACCCGAGAGGGCGTATACTATCGCCCCCGAGTGGACATATATGAAACCGAAAAAGAGCTGACCCTGCTGGCGGATTTGCCCGGAGTTGATCCGAAGAACCTTGAGATCGACCTGAGGGACGACACCCTGACCATCCTGGGCAAGGCCGATGTCGAAGACGAGGAGCGCCGCTATCTCGTTCGTGAATACGGCGTGGGCAATTACCAGAGGCAGTTCACCCTCAGCGAGGTGATTGACCAGGAAAAAATCTCGGCACAACTGACCAACGGAGTCCTGACATTGGTGCTGCCGAAGGTTGAAAAGGCAAAACCGAGAAAGATCGCCGTATCGTAATTTATCTTAAGAACACGGGACGAGCGGTACGTTGAAGGATTATTATAAAATACTCGGCATACCCCGGGATGCCTCTGTTGAAAGGATAAAACGAGCCTACCGGGATAGTATCAAACGGTGTCATCCCGACTCTCTTGACTGCGATATGACCGCGGAAGACCTGTACAATGTGCAGGAGGCCTATGAGATACTGGGTGACCGAAGGAAACGCGCCGAGTACGATGCCATCCTGCCGACAATCTCCCCGTCCCCCGATGTTTTTGCCCGGTCCGGTCGTCCATTGAGGCGCTCCGGACCGGCGCCCCAGCCGTCGCGGTCTGTTTTCGACACGTTTTCATCCCTGTTCGAACGCTTTTTTACCATCACCCCCCATATTCGCAATGCAGATACGTTTGACTCCCGATCGATCCCCCCTCACACCCGGCGCTGTCTTGAAATATACCTGACCCGATATGAAGCGATGCGGGGCGGTGTGTTCGATATTTCCGTACCGGACGCGGAGGGAAGAACAATCGGCAGGTTCTCTCTCCGCATTCCCCCCGGGGTATCCCACGGTTCGATATATGTGGTGAACCTGGCCGGCATCATCGGCACGCCGGGAGATGTGGAGATCACCGTGCTGCACCGATAACCGCCCGGGCGGCGATTCTGTATACACGGCGGTTCCGTATCATCGGGCATAAAAAACCCCCTTCTTGCCAATCGAAGGGGGTGTTTTTCGGTCATGCAGACGCGAGAGGTGCGCCGTTTTTCGGCGACGTGTTCAGTCCAGCGGCTTCTGGTAGAGCCGGTAGCGCTTCGTGAGTTTCATGTTGAGCTTGACGAGGGCGTGGTTCATCTTGTAGTTACTCTCCAGAACCCAGTTCGCCTCCAGCCGGGCATGTTTCTTGATGAGGCTTTTAAAAATGCTGTAATAGAGCAGCGTGTCCAGGGCCTTGCTCTGGTACTGCGGTACCAGCCCCAGCCCGAGGAGGCGGTATTCCCGGAGCCTCTTCACACCGTACTTTAAACGAAAAATACCAAAGGGAAAGAGCCTCCCGTCCAGTTTCTTGATGATGCGGTTGATATCCGGCAGAGCGATGGCGTAACCGATGGGCGTCTCCCCCTTGTACATCAGGAAGACCGCGTCGGGATCCATTACCGGTTTAAAACTGCGGACAATCTCGTCGACCTCCGCCTCGTCGGCGGGGACGAATCCCCAGTTCCCGCTGGATGCCTGGTTTCCCACCCGTATCAGGTCCAGAATATCATCGTGGAGCCGCATCTTTTGCAGGGTACGAACCGTCACGCCGTATCGTTTCATCAGAAGTTCCGCGTACCGGGTGAAGCGATCCGGAAACGTATACCGCTCCAGGGAATCACCGTAATAGGCGTTCAGGTCTCTTATTTTTACCAGTTCCGTACTCCGGAGTATCCGATCATAGTATGGATAATTGTAGGGACTCAGGCAAATCTGCGCCTGGTCGAACCCCTCAATGAGGCATCCGGTGCTCTGGGAGGTGAAATTATACGGGCCGCGGATGAGATCCATGCCCCGCTCCTTCAGCCAATCGCAGGCGCCGTGCACCAGAAGGCGCGCCACTTCCTGATCATCCACCGATTCAAATGAACCGAAAAAACCGACCTTGTCGTCGTAATGTTTCAAGTAATTGAGATTGATAAATGCGGCGATGCGCCCCAGGACCCGATCGCCGTCTTTGACCATGAAAAAAGCGGCGTCGGCGTGTTCGAAAAAACCGTTTTTCTTTCGATCGAATTCCCGGTTAGCCATTATTCTCAGCGGCGGCACCCAGACCGGGTGGTCTCGATAGAGATCAAAAGGAAATTTCACAAAATCCTTCAGATCTCTTTTGTCCACTACTTCAATTATCTGCATGATGAAAGCTTAAAAAATAGATATGGTATACTCTTCGAATGGTCGATACAATAAACGGCTGACCGGTTTTTGTCAAGGACAAATAAAGGGATTTTCCTCGTAATGGATCGCTAAAGACGGAAAAAAGCGGCCCCGGTTCGTTCGACATTTCGCAATACGCAAACGGCGACACGGAAAAGATGTATCGCCGTCAAGACACCAAGGACACCCACACTTTTTACAGGGTCAGGAAAACACTATCCTCCTCCCTGGTGAGGTACTGTTCGAGCACCCGGGCCGCCTCGTCCGAAAACCGGGCCGGGAACTGCCCACCCCGCACCATGCAGTAGTAGAGATCGACCTCGCCTTTTTTTATCGAGAGGGTCTCAGGATCCAGCGCTTCCGTGACGCCGTCGGTGAGTACCAGCTCAAGAAAGGGGGGATCGCCGTCTTTTCTCTGTACCGTCTGGATGACAAACGGGACGTCCTCAACAATCAGCTTTGCCGGGCCGAATCCCATGCCGACAAAATACCCGTTTTCATCGGAGCGGATGTTATTTGTCAAAAAATAGATGCTCGCCTCGTTTACCTCTTTGCCGTCTGGACCATACCACCGTCCTTCATAATCGATGCGAAAAAAAAGCTGTTGAGACTCCATGATGCGCCTCCCGTTCTCCTTGAATATGTATACCGCTCCTGTTACGGTGCCGTGTTATGCTCTCTCTTTCCCAGCAGGCCTTTCGCCCGTCTGGTCGTTTCATCGGCCCGTTTCCGATACTCGTTATCTCCGGTATCGTATCGGGCCAGTACCTCTTCGACAAGAGCCAGCGCCTCCCGGGTGACCAGTCGATCAAGGTCAAGATAATCCGGCCCGATGCGCAAAAGCTCCAGCTTGTCGGCATCCCTGAGGATTATCAGCTCCATCGGCTCCGACTCACAGTCGATCCCCTCTTCGTCATGCAGGGCGATGAGACGCATGATCTTCTCACGATCCCAGGGGGCGCCCAACCTCGTGAGGATATCATCGGCGCGCCGTGCGCCCCGCCCGCCGTGCCCCGGATCAAAGAAGATATTCTCCCTGCCGATATCGTGCATCAGGGCGGCGGCGGCCAGGGCGTAGAGGTCGATATCCGCACCTTCTCTTCTTTTCAGCCCGTCGGCGATCGCCAGCGCAAAATCCAGGGTGTTCAGGGCGTGATTCATCCCATGGGAATCGTCATCGACAAAACACTCCCGTACCGCATCGATCAGGTCACAAAACAGCGGATCGTCGGTTGGATCGAAATGATCGGAGAGGATCGTCACGTGGCAACACTCACCCGGTTCCCGCCGTGTTTTATCGAAGACTTCAGGGAATCCACACACCTTTTCATCAGATCAGCGGGCACGTCGGATCCCCGCAATGTCGCAACACCCATAGAGACGGTCACCCTTACATCAGGATTTCCGGGAGAGAGAAACTCCATTTCCTCCACTATATGCCTGATGCGCTCGGCAACCTCCTCGGCGCCCGGCGTGCTGGTATTGGGCAGGAGTATCGCGAACATTTCCATCTCGTACCGGGCGGGAATGTCGCTTCCCTTGAGATGCCGCTTGATAACGGCCGCTATCTCGGATATGAGATTGTCGCTCAATTCGTTGCCCAGCACCTTTTTCACGTTTTTAAAGTCGTCAAGCTCTATCATCATCAGAGAGAGTGAGCGGTTCTGCTGTATCGAGTCCAGGACCTCCGCCTCGATATTTTCATCAAAAAAGTCCCTGGTGAATAGATTCGTCAGATTGTCGGAAATCGCCATCTTGTCGGCGGCAAGCGTATCACGGGATTCGCGCAGGTGCACGAGCACCCGTTTCCCCGGCGCCACCATCCGATAATACTGGTACAAGATCCCCACCGCGCCCACGACCACCCAGATGATGGCCCCCGGCGCCGAATAGGCACAGCGGAGAGGGGTGACGATGCCGAAATCCACCGCGATGTCCATTATCAGGGAAAGCATGAGGAAACCTGCGGCAACGGCCACGATGACATATGATTTGGCTCGGGGATTCCTTTCCCCGAGGAAGAAGGGATACAACAGGCGGGCGACGACGACACACAAGAGAACCACCAGGAACAGGCCGACGATATATACCGTCAGACCCGGCGTAAAGGTATATCCGTCTTGCCCCGTTTCGGTAACGTCGCCGAACAGCGGCGTAAACACAAGCAGCACAACCAGCACCACGGTCACGGTGAACAGCAGCAGGAGCCTCGAACGAACCGTCCGACCTGTCAGCATGTTCGACACGGCGGTCAGGGCACCGCCGATGAGTACGGCAACAATATATGCCACCTTGATCCAAAACAGGTATTGCTCGTGATTGTTTTCAAACAACACGCGAAGCACAATCGCCGCCTGGTGAATCGCCAGCGCCAGGGTTACCAGGCAGTATCCGAGAAACTGGGCCCTTCGATCAATGGAAAGATATAAAATAAAGAAAAGCGCCGAAAAGGCCACGCATATTAACGATGCATTAATGGAAAAAAGCGCCGTTGGACTGTACATAATCTGTCACTCCACATATGAATTTATCCGGCGGTCATCGATCCACGGTCTCGGAGCTGTGAATCTCATGTATTTCGCTAACCGCTGAGGTCATGATGGTAATCCATCTCGTATCGGCTCTGAGGTACACCTCCTCGATCCCCACCTCAATGAGCCTTCCCCTGTAGACGGTACCATTGGCCATGACTTCCACATCCTTGCCGACAAGGCTGCCCAGATCTCCCCTCATGCATCGGCCCCCTGATACGGTATTGTAAATCTCTTCCGCACGGTCTCGATGAAATAGGCGTCTTCATCCTCGTCATGTTCGATATATTCCGCCAGGGCGTAGTACGCCTTGGATGTGAACCGGGCCATCAGCCCCCGGGGGGCGTTTACGCCCTCCCTCTTCACTATGCAGTATGGAATGTTCTTTTCATTGATACTGAGGGTGTCAGGGTCCAGCGCTTCTTTCGTATCGTCGGAAAGGGCCAGGATGAAACCGACCAATCCGTCATCACGATCCTTGACCGGCATGACGCCCCGAACCACGATCGGCGCGTCCTCCACCTCCACCGGCGCCCGATCTCCCTCAACCTCAAGAATGTACGTTCCGTCATCAAGCAGACTGAGCCCGTCGTTGAACATTCTCAGGACCGTGGGGTGAATAATCTGACGTCCGTTGTAATACCACAGCCCGTCTTTGTCGATCGAGATGGTATACGGCTTGTAAGAATCCATTTGACATATCATATCAAAAACGTTTTTTACTGTCCACAATGAAAGTGACCGGCCCCTGATTCGTGAGCGTCACATCCATCATCGCCTGGAATACGCCTCCCGCCGTCTCGATGCTCATCTCCCGGGCGCGGGCGAGAAACTGTTCATACAGCTCATTGGCCCTCCCCGGCTCCTCGGCGGCGACGAAAGAGGGTCGCCTTCCCTTCCTGACATCACCCAGCAGGGTGAATTGAGACACCACCAGCAACGCCCCGCCCACCTCCAGCAGCGATCGGTTCATCTTCCCCTCGTCGTCCTCAAATATTCTCAGGTTCACGATCTTATCAAATACGTAGGCAAGGTCGGCCTCCCCGTCCCCCCGCTCCACCCCCAAAAGCACGCACAGCCCCATCCCGATCTCTCCCACGGTCAGATCTTCGACATCCACCCGGGCCCTTGAGACCCGCTGTACAACCGCCCTCACGCCGCCCCCCTGTACAATTGAACAAACCGAGTGATGCTGTCCTCGATGATCCCGTGGCCCCGTCTCGCATCGGACTCGTTCTCGAATCGGGTGGCGAGGCTTATAAAAATCTTTTTAAATGGGGATTCGGGGATGTCCAGTTCCCCCTCGGCCACATCCCGCTCTATGTGGTACTCGGCGATGGAAAACGAATATTTTCCGAAACGCCGCTGCCCGTTGCGATAGGGCCAGGTCTCCTTGAGACGGAAAAAGGACGCCGCGGCGTCTCGAACCCGACGGTTTTTGAACAGATGCGGCCGTATCTCCTCGCCCAGCCGGTTGCTGACCAGGGTCGTGAACTCTTTGATCAGGTCGATATCCGTGATTACCAGGCCGTAGAGGTACCAGTCGTCAACGCTGTCGATGACAAGCCGTCTTTCCACCTCGGTCAGCACCTGATGGCTGGGACACTCATGACCGTGACACAGCTCGGCGCCGTACAGCGAAATGTCCCTCAGCTCCCGGCCGCCGTGATGTACCGGGTGAATCATGCAGCCGACCTGTCGGCGCTCTTGATCCACAAAGCCGACAAAGGGGCAGTTATAGATCACCTCGAAGAGCCTTTCCAGGGAATCGGCCGCCTGAAGCTCTTCCTTGATGATCAGAAGGTCTTTTCCGTACGACATGCCGGAGCGAAAGATATCGGTACGACGATTGACGAGCTCCGTCACCTGTCTGCGGTTATGATCGGTCCAGTTGTAGAGCCCGCAGCAGGCGCCGCAGGATTTCGTGTCATCGGGATGACACAGTGAAATCAGCCCCATAAAGATACACCGCTTTTCACATTCTTTGTGGGACACACTATAAAAAATATCCCGCAGGTTTTCAAGGAAAAAGAAAGCCGCACCACAACACTGGCACAAAGGGGAGCATGTCGTGAGGAAAGGATTATCACTTTTCCCCCCGGGCGGATGCGTCTTTTTTCATTTTTTCTTGCATATTGACGGGTCATTGACATACAATAATTCTGCTTTCTGATACGGAATTTTTCTTTACAGCTCTTCTCACACCAACAAGAAAGGATTACCCGATCCATGGACAAACTGTGGCACACATCGTATGCCCCGGGAGTTCCCCACAATATCGACTACGACGAAATAACCCTCCCTGAGGCGCTGACCAGATCACGGGAAAAGTATCCCAAAAATACCGCCCTTATTTTCCAGGGCTATACCGTTACCTACGAAAAACTGGACGAGATGGTAAACCGCCTGGCGGCGGCATACATAGACATGGGAGTCAAAAAGGGGGACCGAATCGCCATCCTGCTGCCGAACCTGATTCAATGCGTCGTGGCGTTCTACGCCGCCCTCAGGATCGGCGCCATCGTTGTGATGAACAATCCCCTATACTCCGACCGGGAACTGGAACACCAGCTTAATAATTCGGAGTCCGTGTTGCTGGTCTGCCTGGACCTTCTGGCACCGAGAATGATTGCTCTTAAGCCCAAGACAAAGGTGAAGAACATCATCGTCACCGGCATCGGTGATTACCTCCCCTTCCCCAAGAGTCTTCTGTTTCCCCTGGTCGCCAAGAAGAAGGGGATGAAGGCGGATGTCCCCCAAGCGGAGAACGTTCATTTCTTCAAAAAGGTCCTGGCTGCATATCCCCCGACACCCATTAAAGCGGACATCGCTTTTAGCGACACCGCCCTGTTCCAGTACACCGGCGGCACCACCGGCGTCTCCAAAGGCGTCATGCTCTCCCACGAAAATCTCTGCAAGAATGTTCAGATGCTCAAGGCGTGGTTCCCCACCTTCACCGAGGGAGGTGAAATCGGCATTGCCGTGCTCCCGTTTTTTCATGTGTTCGGCCTCACCTGCGTGATGAACTTCTGCATCTATATGGGATGGGCCGACATACTCATCCCCCGGCCGGAGCCGAGCGCCATCCTGGACGCGGTCACCAGCTTCAAGCCCACCTTTTTCCCGGCGGTGCCCACCATGTATATCGGGCTTCTGGCCCATCCGGACACCAAGAAGAGCGACCTGAAATCCATCAAGGGCTGCTTCTCGGGTTCGGCGCCGCTGCCGGTGGAGGTCATCAAGGAATTTGAATCCATGACCGGTGCGAAAATCGTCGAAGGCTTCGGACTGACCGAGTCGACACCGGTAACCCACATCAATCCCTTCGGCGGTATAACCAAGATCGGCAGCATCGGCGTGCCGCTGCCGGATACGGACTGTCGCATCGTGGATTTGGACGACGAAAAAACCGAGGTCAAGCAGGGAAACTCCGGAGAGCTCATCATCAGTGGCCCCCAGGTAATGCAGGGGTATTACAACATGCCGGACGAAACGAAGGGAACCCTTCGCGACGGATGGCTCTACACCGGCGATGTGGCGACTATGGACGAAGACGGTTACTTCTACATCGTGGACCGGAAAAAGGACATGATCATCGCCGGCGGCTATAACATCTATCCCCGGGAGATCGACGAGGTGCTGTATGAGCACCCGAAGGTGCAGGAGGCGTGCGCCGTGGGGGTCCCGGACGAGTACCGGGGCGAGACGGTGAAGGTGTTTATCGTACCCAAGCCGGGAGAGACGATGACCGGCGATGAGATTATCTCCTACTGCAAGGAGAAGCTGGCGAAATATAAGGTGCCCAAGCTCGTGGAATTTAGAGACAGCCTCCCCAAGAGCACCGTCGGCAAGGTCCTCAGAAAAGAACTTCGCGCCCAGGAGATCGAAAAACAGAAGAAGTCTTAACGCCGAATCGAGTCGACCCGGTATATCGACCGCGGCGTAAAGTCTTGTCTTTCCTGATCATCACACAAAGGGGGCACTATGGACAGACCGTGGCATGCGTCTTATGATGAAGGAGTTCCTACGGACGTTGGAGCTGTGGATGATACCGTTATAGACAACCTTGCCAAGTCCGCCGGCGCCCACCCCGGGAAGCCGGCCATTTTCTTCAAGGGAAATCGTCTGACCTACCGTGAACTGGATGAACTCTCCAATTCCCTGGCCAATGCACTGACATACCTGGGAGTCACGACGGGAGACAGGGTGGCGGTAATGATGCCGAACCTTCCCCAGACCATCATCTCCTACTACGCGATCCTCAAGGCCGGGGCCGCCATGATCGGTCTAAACCCGGAATCCTCAACAAGCGAAATATCCCGCATTCTCACCAATTCCCGGACGGGTGTCGTCATCGGTCTGGAGCGCGACTTTGAGCGGCTTTTGTCCATCAAAGACAAGACCGGTATCAAACACCTGATTCTGACCAACATCCGCCGATTCTATCCCAAGCGGCTTCGGTTCTTCAAGGAATACATCGCCAAGACCACCGGGTATTTCAGTAGAATCACCTACGAGGGCGATATTCACAACTTCTCCACACTCATCAATCACCACCCGAAGTCGAAGCCGGAGGTGAGAATCACGCCGGAGGACACGGCGGTCATTCAGTATACCGGAGGCATTACGGGCGTCTCCAAGGGCGCGCAGCTCACCCACAGGAACATCGCCACCAATGTTGAGCAAGTGGCGCTCTGGTTTAAGGGGCACCTCACGAAGGACGACCGTTTTATCGCCGCCGCCCCCTATAACCACCTGTACGGCATGACTATGGCCCTGGACCTGCCGATACGTCTGGGGGCGTCCATCATCGTCATGAACAAATTCACCCCGGAAAAGTTCGAGTATGTGATCACAAAGGATCGGCCGACCTTCTTCCCCGCGATTCCCGCCATGTATCGATCCCTCATCCATTCACCGATCATCGAAAAGCTCGATTTTTCCACCTTGAAGCTCTCCATGTCCGCAGCGGCCCCCCTCAACGAATCGACTCGGGAATCATTCCGCCGGATAACGGGCGTTCCGATCATCGAGGGATACGGCCTGGCGGAGGCGTCCGGATTGACGCACATCAACCCGGCGTCCGGAAAGGGGAAGCCGGGGACCATCGGCCTGCCCCTGCCCGGCACCGACGCCCAGGTGGTAAATCTCCTGTCCGGAAAGGGACCGCTTGCGCCCAATGAATCGGGTGAGCTGACGATCTCGGGGCCGCAGGTGATGCATGGATACTGGGCCATGCCGGATGAAACCGCGGACACCGTCAAGAACGGCTCGCTTTTCACCGGTGATATCGCCGTCATGGACGGTGACGGCTATTTCAGGCTGGAGGAACGCAAGAAAAACATCATCTTCGTGGGTGAAAACCGGGTCTATCACCGGGAAGTGGAGGATGTTCTCATGAAACATTACCTGGTGGTGGATGCGGCGGTGATCGGAATCCCGGATGAGCTGACCGGTGAGGCGGTCAAGGCGTTTGTGGTGCTGGAGGAGGGAAAGGCCCTCTCCGGTAAGGACATTATCTCCTACTGCAGGGCCAACCTGTCCCCGTTCAAAACGCCGGTGGAGGTGGAGTTCCTTCGGGAAATGAACAAGACCGCCGATGGAAAGGTGATCCTAAAGGATATGGCGGACTGACGATTTTATGTCAGCATGTATTCAGACCCGGGGACGAAACAATAGTATTACCTTTTTTTCCATAATAGATTGAGGAAAAAGATAATGAAACGGACGGTTTTTATATTATTTGCGCTGGTAATCGCCTTTTCTCCGGTCCTTTCCGGCTGTAATAAGATCATCGACATAATAACCGGCGGAGGCGACGCCGAAGAGATCACCGCTCCCGCACCCCCAGCCCCGCCGACCACCGGCACCACCCCCCAGACCCCGGCCGGGCCCGGAGCGAGCGGCGGCACCGCAGTTGGACCGGCACAGCCGGGAGGACCGGCGGTCAGCGCCCCAACCCTCTCCCCCGACGCGGTGAGGGCGTCGGTGAACGGCAAGTATTACAATCTTTTAACCACCATTTCGGTTCCGGACGACCGGGGCGGCTACGGTGACTTCTATGAATGGGGATACTGGAGCGGCACGAGCTACGCCGGCTATTCCAACATCCCGGCGGGCTACTGGGTCTACGTCTATCCGAACTGGTATATCTGGGGAAACCAGCAGTAGCAGCTCAATATGAATATGGAAGCGAAAGGGCGTCCGACATCGGACGCCCTTTTATTTTTATTTTATATAATGTCGTTTTAAAAACAGCCATACGAGCGATACGCCGGGGCGACCATTGCTTATCCCGCCATGTTTCGTCCCACAACACCCCGGGTACTATTTATACCAGTCCTCTTTCGGCTGATACGAGGTGGCTAAAGACGACTTGACCGCGTGCCGCTCAAACGCCAGATCCACCAGACGGGTGAGCAGATCCGAATAGCCGAGGCCTGTGGCCTCCCACAGCTTCGGATACATGGAGATGGAGGTAAAGCCGGGGATGGTATTGAGCTCGTTGAGAAAGATCTCGTGGGTTTTGCGGGTCACCAGAAAATCAACCCGGGCAAGGCCTGAGCCGTCTATGGCCCGAAACGACTCCACCGCGAGCTCACGGATGCGCTCGATAACATTCTTCGGCAGATCCGCCGGTATCTTGTCTGTGGACTTGCCGTCCACATATTTCGCATCGTAATCGTAAAACTCGTTTGAGGGGATGATCTCTCCCGGGACCGAGGCCTCGGGCTCGTCGTTTCCCAGAACGGACACTTCGATCTCCATGGCGTCCTCAACCGCCTCCTCCACGAGAACCTTTCGATCATACTGCATGGATTGCGGCACAGCGTCGGACAGCTCATTTCGATCGTGGGCCTTGAATATCCCCACGGACGACCCCATGTTGGCGGGCTTGATGAATACCGGGTAGGAGAGCTCCTTTTCGATATCGGCGATGACCCCCTCCTCGTCAGCTTTCCACCCCGATGAGTGGAACCATATATACGGCGCCGTGGGCAGATCCAGGGAAAGGAACAATGCCTTTGAGACCACCTTGTCCATCGCCAGGCTCGACGCCATTACTCCGCACCCCACATAGGGAACACCCGCCAGCTCCAGAAGCCCCTGGACGGTGCCGTCCTCTCCGTAGGGACCGTGGAGCACCGGAAACACACAGTCCAGCCTCTCCCGCCCCCTCCCCTCGTCCCAGGTCAGAAGCCCCCCCTCGTTGTCCGGCAGCAGAATCGCGGCGTGTGCGGGCCCGGCCGAAGGCCTCCCCTTCAGGAATTCCATCACCCCCGCACCCGTGTACCAGTGCCCCTCCTTGGAGATACCGATGGGAACGACCTCGAACCGATTCCGGTCGAGGGCCTCGATGATCGATGTGGCCGACACCAGTGATACCTCGTGCTCACCCGAACGCCCGCCGAATATGACGCCGATTTTCTGTTTGTTCACGTCTTTCCTCTGTTTCTTGATTGATAATCCCGATGTATGTATCGACACCGCTGTATATCGCCGGGTTCCATGAAAACGACCGTGTTCTCTTCTATCACGTCACACACCGGCTGTCAACGGCTCCGACCCGCCCAACAACAAAACCCCCGGACATACCGTCCGGGGGTAATACATTCCTCTGATGTATCCGGGCATTAAAAGCGTACGGTCACCCCGCCGTAGAACTCCCGGCCGGGCAGGCGATAGGTGGAGGTACTCGCCGGGATGACGGAAAATGTCCCCCAGTCGAAGTACTCGTAGGTATATACGCCGTAATCGGCATATTCCTCATCAAAAATGTTGTTGACGCCGAAGAACACCTCCAGCCTCATGAAGTCGAAATCGTGGGTGTACCCCAGGCGGGCGTCCACCACGAGGTAATCGTCGAGGGTTTCGGTCTGCCGGGTGAAGTCGCTGTCGTAAATCCGCTCGTCTACCCACCGGGCGTCGGTGTTGAATGCGATGCCCTTCCAGTCGATCCCCAGGCCGAAGCTCACCGTATGTTCGGGGATCATCGGCAGGCTGCTGTACTCATATCCCTCGTAACTGGGCGGCGCCGGCCATATCGTGTCGTATATGGCATAGTACCCGTCCGAATAGATGACCGTTCGCTGCCACGCGTAGGCGGCGTAGAGGCTCAACCAGTCCAGCGGCTCCGCGTACAGACCCACCTCGATCCCCTCGTGCACGGTCTTATCCAAATTGACGTTCATATTGCCGTCGTAGACGATCTCGTCCTCGTAATACGTCCGGTAGTAATCGAAAGTCAGGCGGAGATACTCGGTGAAGTAGTGTTCAAATCCCACCTCGTAGCTGACGACGATCTCAGGCTCCAGGTCCTCGTTGATCGAGGGAAGGCCGACGCCGAAATATTCATCCATAAGCGGCAGCCGATAGCCCCGGGAGAACCGGAAGTAGAGCTTGCTTCCGTCCTCGAAGAAGGGCGTCCCCTCCTTTCCGTACAAGAACGTGATCCCCGCCGTGTACGCCTGGTTGGTATAAAATTCGTCCGACTCGGTGACCAGACCGGTATTGAGGTTATCCATGGTGAAGTGATTCTGCGCATGCTCGTAGCGATACCCGAGGCTCAACACGACCATATCATACAGGGTCAGCTCGTCGGTTGTGTAGAACGACCGGGTCGTCCGATCCAGGTCATCGTCCACCCAGGTGGTCATTGACGGCCAGTAGAGCCCATAACTCCAGTCATAGACACGATACTCGCCGCCCACCGTCACCCGGTTTTCCACCGGGCCCAGCGCGACGTCCCAGACGTACTTTCCGGAAACATTGTGCTCGACGCTCTTGTTTCTCGACTTGTTGTCGAACCCGCCGTTCACATCGAAGGAGTCCCACCACCAGTAGCCGTCTCGGTAGGAGTAATCCGCGGTGAACATGCCGAACCGATCGAAGTCGAAATCGACACCGGTGGTGATGTAAAACCGCTCCCCCGCCCCACGATCGTGGTCGGTGGAGGAGTAATCCCGCCCGTAGGTTTCCTCGTCGGCCGCGGTCAGATCTCCGGGAAGGCCGAAGGAGTCGGACACGTAGCCCGCGTCCACGCTCAGGGAGAAGATATCGGTGGGGGTGAAGCCGACGGAGCCGACGAAGCTCAGCTCCTCGGCGTCGCTGTTTCTCCGCCACCCCTCGACGGCCGAGTACGAACCGGATGCGAAGGCGTGAAACAGGTCATGAGAGTACCCGGCGCTTGCCGTCTCCTCGAATCTCCCGTAGGAGCCGAAGAGGGTCCCAACCGTGGCGAACGGCACATCGTATCCCTTCTTTGTGATGATGTTGACGACACCCGCCGTGGCATTGTCACCCCAGTAGGCCGTGCCGGTCCCCCGGACGATTTCGATTCTCTCGACGGCCTCCAGCGGTATCAGGGACCAGTCCCCGGCGGCCAGGGTCGGCTCGGTCAATCGGACGCCGTTGACCATAAGCAGCGTATCCGTACCCCTGCTTGACCCCCTCGTGCTCACATCCACGAATGTGTTGTTACCCATCAGGCTCGTAATGTTGATGCCCGCTTCCCGCCTGAGCACGTCAGGCACCGTCTTCGCCCCGGACTTCTCGATGGTCTCGGCGTCGATGACGGTCACGGACGCCGGAATCTTACGGGGATCGGTCTCGCTCCTGGTGTAGATCACCTTGATCTCCGGGACCAGCAGCTCATCATCCTCGTCTTGGGCCGGGGCGATACCGGCCACGCACACACACAGCACCAATGTCGCAACACAGAAAACAAACCAGCGTTTCATGAGAACCTCCTTTCACCCTCGAAAAGGCTGGTTGAAAAAGGCCCGAAAATCGGTCTACTGGCTTATGGGCGTCCTACTGGCCGTGCCTTCCCGCGAGCGAAAAATGCCGAAGCTCATACGTCCCATAACGTTTTGTGAACGGCATCTCTCTGATTCGCAGTGGCGTCTCATACGGCGGTCGTTCCCACTCACAGGTGCGGGGCAGCGACGGATTTGCACCGTCTTCCCGTTCATTTTCGAGCTCACATAACACTATACCTCCCTTTTTGTATCCAAAAGGGTTACCCGGGGCCGGTCGTATATCGGATTTGTATCGACCAGCACCTCGGTGTGATAGACATCCCGTATATATTCTTCCCGAATCACATCATTCGGCGTTCCATCCGCAAGCACCGCGCCGTCCGACATCAATATCACCCGATCGAAAAAGGTCGAGGCCAGGTTGATATCGTGGGTGACGGAGACGACGGTCTTTCGGTACTCCCGATGAAGACGCCTGAGAAGACCGGACACGGCGACCTGGTGGCCGATGTCAAGATACGCCGTCGGCTCGTCGAGGAGCAAAAGATCCGTATCCTGGGCCAGGGCCCGGGCGATACAGGCCCGCTGCCGCTCTCCTCCGGAAAGCTCCATCATCAGTCGATCCTGAAGAGCCGTAAGATCCGTCACCCGCATTGCCCACTCGGCCCGCTCGTAATCCCCCCGCTTCTCCAGGGCGAACCCGGAAAGATAGGGCGCCCGACCCATGAGGACCACGTCCCGGACACTGAAGGGGAAATCGCCGCCCCCATCCTGAGAGACCAGGGCGATCTTTTGGGATATCTTCCGCCGGGAAAGCCCCGAAATCTCAACACCCGAAAGCAGCACCCGCCCGTTCTGGGGGACGAGGAGCCCCGCGAGGATTTTCAACAGCGTGCTCTTGCCGGACCCGTTCGGCCCGATGACGGCCACGTTTTCCCCATCGTCTATGGTTATACTGGCATCACGAATGACCCAGTCGTCGCGGTACCGGAAGCGGACGGTCTGTGTCTCTATCATCACAGCTCCCTCCGCAAAAGGTAGATGAAAAAGGGCGCCCCGAACAAAGCCGTCAGCACTCCCACCGGCAGCTCCAGGGGGGCGATGACCGTCCGGGCGGCGGTATCGGCGACGACCAGAAACAGACCGCCGAAGAGCACCGCCGTGGGGATGAGCGCCCGGTGATCCGCCCCCAGGACCATCCTCAGCATGTGGGGGACGATCAATCCCACGAAGCCGACCACCCCGGCGGCGGAAACCACCACCGCCGTCAGCGCCGACGCCGCAACGAACAGCACCAGCTTGGTCCTCTCCACCTCCACCCCCAGAGACGCCGCCGACTCGTCGCCGCCCAGGAGGAGATTCATGTTCCGGGCATGGTAGAAGACGATCACGGAGACACAGACAAACACTATCCCCAGCACCAGTGCTTCCCCCATGGAGGAGAGAGCCAGATTTCCCATCAGCCAGAAAAAGATGCTGTATATCTGGTCGCTCCGGGCGATGGAGATGAAAAACATGATCGCCGCGGAGAAGAATGCGTTCACGATCACGCCGGTCAAAAGCATCGTGTGGGGATAGAGCCGCTCCTTGATACGGGCGATGCGGAATACGATGATCACGGTGGTCATGGCCCCGGCAAAGGCGAACAGCTTCGACGCCCAAAACACCCCTCCCAGCCCCAAAAGCGACGCCGTCACCACACCCACCGCCGCGCCGCTGGAAACACCCAGGATGTATGGATCCGCCAGGGGATTTCTGAGCAGCGCCTGGAAGACAATCCCGGCAAGCGCCAGGCCGCCCCCCACCAAAAGCCCCACGATGATCCGGGGAAGCCTGAGCTCCCGGATGATGGTAAGCGTCTCGGGGGAGACGGAATCAGGACGGAAAATCGACAGAACCGCATCCCGGATAGGGATATGAACCGCGCCCACACCGGCGGCGATCAGCGCCGTCACCGCCACGGCTAAAAGCAGAAGCGGCACGGTGATGATGAGCTTACGTCTCTGATTCATCGTCGGGCATATCTTTAAAAGCGTCCGGGTGAAGAAGAGCAGCCAAATTGAAAAGACCCTCCACGATCCTGGGACCGGGGCGGGTGACGATATCCGCCTCGATCACGTGGATTCTTCCGGTCATCACCGCGGGAATGGTCGGATAGGCGGCGAAGAAGGCGAGGGCCCGCTCGGTATCCGCCTCGAACGACATGGAGGGAATGATGATCACCTCCGGCGCCGCGGCAATCACCGCTTCGAGGGAAATCCGGGGATAGCGTATCTTCCGGGAGCCGGCGGCGTTCACTCCGCCGGCGCGCTCGATGAGCTCGTGGGCGAAGGCCTCCGTCCCGACGGTAATCACCGGCTCGATATCCAGCGCCATCAGCACCGATACCGGCTCGAGGTCCTTCACCCGCTCCTCCACATCACGGATGACGCCTTGCATCTCGTCTGCGATCTTCCGCGCCTCCTCACCCTCTCCCACCAGTTCGCCGATCTCAATGACCGTGTCGATCACATCATCGACGCCCTTCGGATTGATCACATACACCGGGATGCCGAATGTTTCGAGAATCGCCAGGGGCTCCTGTTTATCGCCGTCGGCGGTGGCGATGACCAGGTCCGGCTTCAGGGCCACGATCACTTCGAGGTTCGGGGTGATGTACGTCCCCACCACCGGGATCGAGGCC
The DNA here is from genome assembly GCA_016931225.1 of Candidatus Zymogenaceae bacterium. Lineage (NCBI taxonomy): Bacteria > Deltaproteobacteria > Candidatus Zymogeniales > Candidatus Zymogenaceae > Candidatus Zymogenaceae bacterium. Next base: position 85,884 of record JAFGFE010000039.1, on the reverse strand, counting down.
GCAGCCTCCGGGTAGTCCGAGAAGACGGTCACACCCACAACCCGATCCCCGGCATCCAGGGCGAAGAGAATCTCCGTGATGTTCGGGGCCAGGGAGACGATGCGCCCTGGGTTTTCAGGCACCGTCACCTCCCGGCCCATCTGGTCGATGAGGGACCTCGCCTCCCCGGCACGGCACGAGACGCCCGCTGATACCACAAGCGCAAAAATGATAACCGCACAAATGAGATGTCTGTACATATATTTCATTCGATACAAAAAACCCCGCCCTTCAAAAGGGCGGGGTGTATTCCTGCTGCGGCACGAAAACTCGCCTTCGCGGAAGACCGCCCTCCCCTCGGAAGACTGTTTGGTCTTTCAGGCGCATCCAGGTTCCTGGCTTTCGGGCGTCAATATTCTTTTCGCCCATTCACAGTTGCGGGGCAGCGACGGAATACGACCCAGGAGCAAAATACTTGTCCTCGATCTTCACCATCTTCCCTGGCGCTTTCCGATCGTCGGAAAGCAAAAGCGCCTTGTTTGTCTTTTCATCTCGGAGGGCCGATGGATCAATCCACCCCCCCCCTTTTGAAAATCGTGCTCTATTATATGCCACGACATTCGATTGTCAACGATATTCGTATCGATGAGACGCCGACAAAGACACAGGCCGTTCGGAGCATCGGAAATCATACTCCCCGTTGTTTGGATTGAAATCATCCCCGGTCAGATCGATATCTCATCTGACTCTCCCCGCCCCGGGATTCTGCCCGCCGGAGGGGCCTCTATTCGTGTCTACTCCCGTGATTACCCTGCCGAAATACGTATCATGCCTGCTGGCAAAGGAATATCCGTCGTCCCAAGACTTTAGTTGAGCATAGGATACATGGATTTTGCCGTCCAGATCGAACTGGGTGTTCATCACCAGCCCGCGCTCGTCAAAGCCCACCACAAGCACGAAATGATCCACAAACCACCTCGGGTGCTCATCCGGATAGATCTTGGTGCCCACGAGCACGGGATGCCCACGCCGAAGTCCTTCCCGAATCCACTCTAAAAACAGATCCAGATCACTCTCCTCGTCGTCCCAGATCACATAGGTAACGCCCAGGGCATCCATGGCCTGGTCGATGTTTTCCTCGATCAGGCCCGGCGTACGATCCACGGCCGCCTCGTTGATCTCCTTCTGAGAAATGTCCACCCCGTAATACGCCATGGCCATTTCCAGGCACGCCTCCCCACACCATCCTTCCCCGTTGTCTTCCCGCTCCGGGTCCCAATACGTGTCAGAGATGTCGAGGAGCATCGAATCCCCGGCCGCGGCCGGGACAACCGACATCACAAACACAACACACATCGCCCATACCACAAAACGGCGTGTTCGCTCATTCATTGATATACCCCTTTGAGGTTGAAATCAGAGAGAGACCGGACCTCACCACACGGTCATTTATAACGAAAGATGGTTTCCGGGCCATAACCGGGCACCACAGGCGGCGTGCGATACGCCGCCCGCAGCGGGGGGACGCCCTCTCCTAAAAATTGTATTCGTCGTTGTCCGGGTCGAAATCATCTTCGCCGAGCCCGATATTGATCAGGTAATCCTGATACCGGTAGGACTCGATCAGCTCTCCTGCCTCATTATATGATATGAAGGCGGCGGGGAGCAGGGTGTCCCGGTACAAATATATCTCGGTCAGATACGCGTAGCTGTTTTCATGTACCCGTATCAGGTTGCACGGCTTCTCCTGAAACAAAATATGATCGTGATACTCCACCCGAATGGGAGACGACGGGTTCTCCGAATCCGTGACGATGATCGATATGATCCGCTCAAGGGTGGGAGTGATACCCGCCTCGGTGATGATATGGCGGTTGTTTTTGGTGACGATGCCGCTGTCCGGGGCGATTTTCAGCGTCATCCCGCCGAGGATCCCTCCGGGACTGACAATCATCTTGTCTTCATACTCGCCCTTCACATAGATGATTTCCTGCCCCTTGTCACCTCCCTCCTCCACCCGGACATACACGGAGAAGGGCCGCCTCCACTTGAAGGTCATCCGTTCCTCCTCGCCCAGGATCCCGTCGATCCGCTCCCGCTTGAACAGCGTCACCTGATAATCCTCAAGTCCCCGGGCCGTCTCCAGCGCATCCTCCAGAAGTGACAGGGCCATTGTGACATCATTCGACAAGGGAAGATCATCGGTTTTTACGGAATACATATCGGCGCATACCGGATACGCCGCACAGAGCATGATTATCAGAAAAATCGGTATCCGTTTCATACTCGAAGCAGCTCCTTCACATGGAGGTATGTGTATGCAGTGTGTCATCGTCCATGATATAGTATAGCATAGTATATGTCCGTACTTTTTCGGATATTTATTACGTGTCGATACCAAATCGAATATGATTTCTGTTTTTTTCATATATCGTCGCAGTGTTTCGCCGACACGTCGGTTTATAGTAGAAAGGCGCAGAAGCCGATGAACGAATTTTCAGGCACATATCGACGAGACGGAAATACCCACGACCGATGACCGACATCGACCTGGATCAGAAACTCATGAAGGCCGCAGCAGAGGGGGATACGAATTCCTTCGGCGAACTGGTGCGCCGTCACCAGGGGGCTGTCATCAACTATTTTTTTCGATATACCCAAAACATCGAAACCGCCCGGGAGCTGAGCCAGGAGGTATTCCTGCGCATATATGAAGCCAGGAGGCGCTATCGCCCCACGGCGAAGTTCACCACGTATCTCTTTCGCGTGGCCCACAACCTGGCCATCAACAAGGTCATCGCAAAAAAGCGCCCCGTCTCCGTTCCGATGGAGACCGACGATCCGGACACCGTCGATCCAATCGTCGCATCAGAGAACGACAATCCTGAACAAGCGGCCCTGGTCGCCGAGGAGTCCCGATTCATCGAGGACGCGCTTTCGACCCTGTCTGAAAGGGAGCGCTCCGTTCTGATAATGAAATATACCCTTGATATGAGCTATACCGAGATCGCCGAGGCGACGGGTGACAGCGAATCCGCGGTGGATTCTCTTCTGATACGGGCAAAAAGGAAGCTCAAACGCGAGCTGGAAAAGCGGGACGTCACCGCACCGAGCGAAAATGTGTAAGGCAAACCGAAGGATTTATACCATGATCCGGTTTATATGTACAGAAGAACGAAATAGTGGGAACGCACGACGGGAACGGATTGGAAAGGGAATCAATCGATGAAAACGAAACATAGAAAGTTTGAAAAGCTCCTGTCCGCATATCTCTTCGGAGAACTGGACGAGAAGGAGGCCGAGCGGCTGGAGAGTCACCTGGCCCGGTGCGAAGACTGCGCCCGGGCGCTCAGGCGCGAAAAGCAGCTGCATCGCACGCTTTCCGGGGCCCTGGCGCACCGCACGATTGATCCCGAGTTCGACATCACAGATCTCGTTCTTGGGAAAATCAGGGAGATCGAGGGGAGGAAATCCATCGCCGATCGCATCTCGAACATGTTCGATATGCGTTTACGGCACGCCGCGGCCTACGCGCTGGCCGCATCCATCGGCCTGGCCGCGGGCGTTCTGCCGCTCTTTACCTTTCTTACGCCGTCCGTCGCAACTCCCGAGCCCCAGACCGATCCCCTGGCCGTCGAATACCTGATGGACGCACCGCCCCAATCCCTGACGGCCTTCTATTTCGACCGGGAGGTGACCGATGAGTAGAAACACGCTGATTATCCTGCTGATCCTTTCCGTCGCCCTTAACCTGGGGCTCATCGGCACGATGGCCCTCAGGCACGTCGTCACGCCGGAAACGACGATCTCTCCCGATTCGTTCGGATTTCATACCTGGCTGGGAGACGGCATGCTGGATGACGCACAGCGGGAGACCATCGACGAGATCATCTCAAAAAACCAAGAGGAGATGAACGACATCAAGAATGAGCTTTCCCAAAAGCGCTTCGAGCTGACGGAGCTGATGCGACAGGACGAGCCGGATCCCGACGCTGTGGAGCTGAAAATCGCCGAGATCGCGGACCTCCAGCGTGAACTGGAGCAGATGATCGCCGAGCAGATGATGGAGGTGCACGCCGTCCTGACCCCGGAGCAGGCCGAGATATTCACCACACACATGGAGGAGCGGCTCTGTCCCGGCGGCGGGTACGGCATGGGACGGGGACGGTGGGACGACGAGTACGACACCGACGATGATTTTAGGGGCAAGGGCAAGGGAAAGGGCTGGCGAAATCAGAACAAAAACAACGGATCCGGCTATGGATCCGGCAAGGGATATTGTCCCTGAAGAAACCTATAACTACAAACGTAACAGACGATCGCACATCGATCGAACGAGAAAAGGAGCATACAATGAAACGAATAGTAACACTCACAATAATCATGGCACTGGCACTGACGGCGGGGGCGGTTCTGGCGGCGGATACGACCGACTATACCTATGCACCCTGGTGCTGGAGAAACGACGTCACCATGACCGATACCCAGAACGAGCGGCTTGCGGACATCCAGGAGAAATACTGGGAGAAATCCGAGGCCATCATGGATTCGATCGCGGACAAGCAGGATCAGCTTGACAAAATCTACCGGGACGACAACCCGAATTACACGAAGGCGGACGCCCTGGAGGACGACATATACGATCTGAACCGTGAACTGATCGACCTCAGGCGGGAGTATCGGGACGAGGCGCGGGGCGTGCTGACCGACGAGCAGCTCTCCGAATATCCATACGCCTTTAACGGCGGCTACGGCATGGGATACGGAAGAGGCTACGGTATGGGCTACGGCATGGGTTACGGTATGGGCTACGGAAAAGGCTACGGCATGGGCTCCGGCACGGGCTACGGTCGGGGATGTTGGCGCTGGTAAAAAAAACACATAGCGGGCGTCGGCTGCCGACATCAACTTCCGACGCCGAACAACGAGGGGGATGCGGATTCCGCATCCCCCCTTTTTATATCACTCTCTCTATTACTTCAGATAGACGTCCGTGATGACAATCTCCACGGAATCTCTCCCGAACCAGACATCTTTTTCGACAATATAGTTATCGGAAACCTCTTTCTGGAAACGGCCGAAGACGGAATCCCTTGTTGCACGTAGAATGGTGAAATCATCCTTTGTGAAATAGAATGATCGCACGGCGTTACGAGTAACAAAATTGCTGGAGTTACGTACATGTATCGAGTAGTATACCTCATACCTGTAACTGTTACTGGTATATACGCTATTATCGAAGTATGTGTCATCAGTTTTCGCCGTGAACTTCCAGGTGAAATACACATAGTTATTCGTCATCTTGGTAATATCCACATAGAAATCGGTCACCTCAACAAACAAATCCTCACAAAAACAGGGCACACAAAAGACTGATCCAAGCAACACAAGAGCACAGGAAATAACGGCGAGTTTTTTCATACCATATCTCTTGAATCAGGAATATATCAAATGCAAATAAATATATTATCAATACATATAACAGACATACTTGTCAAGTTTATTTAGACAATGTTTTATCGATAAGGAGCGCTCATGTTCCCAATGAGTGCTTGAACTTTATCCCTGTTGTTTGAGAACGCCCCGAAAATGCGATCCCGTTTTCTCAGTGGAGCGACATTGAGTACAAAGACCTGTGGAGCGTTTCATGCTACCTGAAATCGCTGGCACCCACCACCACCTCCCACTCGGAAAATCGATCCCACAGCGCCCGATCAATCGTCGCCTCTCCGAATATCGTCCGCTCATATCTCCCGTAGATGGAATCCCCTCGGGTTTCCAGGATTATCAGATCTTCGGGAGTAAAGAGAAATGAGCTGTCGTCCGAGGCGATCGTGATTCCTTCCTGATCGTAGAGCCGTATCGAATAGACGGTTTCTATGGCGAGCATCTCGTGGGGCATTTCGAAATCGTTGGTCCACGCCCGAAACATCCAGGCGTAGTAAACCGTATCGCTCGATGTATACGTCGCATCAATGTCAACATCACTGACATGAATCTTGACATACACCTCGTCGGCGGACACCGGTCCCCGGATCGTCAAAATCATCATGAGCAGTATCGCCGCTACACACAGTCTTCGCGCCATATCTCATCGCCTCCCACTGCACTACTGTTATTCTTTTTCAATTACATACAATTGAGCGCAAATTTCCGAAACCCGCCCCTCCCCCATCCCTCCCCGCCGTGCCGCACCCCCCGTGTCATTGTATCATGAATATACACCGCCCGGTGTGGGTCCGGTGAGGCGCTCTTTTATCTCATGAAAATCCTTGACAAAAGTCGGTTCATGTTTGGTACAATATATAGAAATTTTAACATTTCTCTTTTCAGGAGAACCCGCATGAAACGTTTTATGATATGTATACTCATGGTATGCGCTCTGGTAATCCCGGCGGCCATCGCAACCGCCCAGGATAGTATCGAACCCACACCCATACCGGTGGATCCATCAAAAGTGGATTTCACCGGCGTATGGACCTATACCGTCACGCCCATGAGCATCGTCGGCATGTGTCCCCCGGGGGTACCCGGTTCCGGGGAGCTTTCCATCGCCGTGGCGGGTGACGTTGTCACCCTGACGTTCCTCTCCGGAAGAACGTGCGCTCCCCCCTCCATGTGCATCTTCACCGGTCGGGTTGAAGAGGGACAGATTATGGTCTCCAACACCGACATCGTGGACGACGAGGGTGGGGAGGCCACCAACGCCATGGCGCTGTTCTTCTCCTCGGACAGCAACGGATGGGGCAGGGGCAGCTCACGATACCTCCATCCCTCGGGATTCGAGTGCGTCTGGGAGGATAACATCACCATCAGCCGATAATCACTTCCTGCCGAAACGAACGGAAACGGGGAATCGGGAGTTCTTTCCGATTCCCCGTTTTATATTACAACGACGTACTTACTTCTTCCTCCCCGCCTCGAACACCTCCGCGAGCTTGATATAGTCCATCAGCCGGTCCGGCGCCGCCGCCAGGGTCCCGTCCACAACGGTCACCATCGGGATCACTCCGGGCTCTCGCTCGGGCATGGCGAAGGGGAGATATCCGTCCTCGTGAACGCCTGTGCTCCCTCGGCAGGGTGACGGCGTTGAAAGGTGCGGCGTCGCCAGGGCGTACTTCGCATAGATATCCTCCCAGTTGGCCGGCCCGTCCATCTGAAACAGCGGCGTGATGGAAAGAAGCGCGTCATACCAGCGCTCTCCTGCCAGCAGGAGATCCGGATACGCGCTCTTCAGCTCGCTCTTGATGGCGCGATATCCCTCAAAGACGTCGTAATAGGGATCATTCGTCCAGGTGAAGTGGGTATCCAGAAACACCGCCCTGAATCCGTACTGATCGATGAGATCCGACAACGACTCGACCAGCTTGTCCTTCCAGGCCGGGGCGCCCGGATTGAGCCATATCTGCCAGCCCGGGTCGTAGGCGCGATCGCCGCTCCAGTCCGGCTTGTTGCCCACAAAACGGGTGCCCGATGCATCGTGGAGCCGGGAGATGGGACCGTAGTCAGGAAAATCCGGGTGTCCGCTGTTCGTGCAGTTGGCACCGAACATCGGCATCAGGTTGACCCCCAGCTCATGGGCGCCTTCCACCAGCCGCTTGAACCCGTCCTGTCCCCCCAGGCGCGGATCGGGGCGGTAATCCCCATACTGCCAGTAGTAGCGGCCCTCCCAGCCGGGGAGGTAGGCGAGAATCCTCTTTCCCTCCATACGCTCGGCGAACCATTTGATGGTATTGAGCATCTCCCTGTAGGTGTTGAAGACGTAGCCGGAAAAATGCATGCCGTGAATCGAGACGATGAGGCTGATATCCCGAAACCAGTCCGGCACGTCTTCCCTCTTCTCAAACGGACTGAACCCGTACGTTTCGGCGGCCCAGGCGAGGTAGAGTTCCGCGACGCTGCGGGGGTCGGTCGTCACCCCCATCTCCCAGGCCGGGGTGACGATAATCTCCCCGAATCCGGTGGCGGGCGCCTCGTAAATCAATTCCACGTCTATAAGCTCCGGGTCGTCCTGGCGATGGAAGAATCCGAACCTCCGGGCCGTCACCCGCTCATCCTTCGAGAGGAAGTAGGTGTATTCTCCGCCGTTTTTCAACATAACCAACGGCATGCGCAGCATAAAGGCGTGCCAGTGCGGATATTCATAGACCATGCCCCCCTCGAGGATCGGCATGTCCTGGGCGTAATCGCTGGTGACGGCTCCTCCCCTTCGACCCGGCAGGATTACCTTGACCGAGCGAAGTTTCTCCTGATGCGCCGCCTCCACCTTGAACCGAAGCCCGCTTTCCGTCTTTTCCACAAGCAGCATCGCCCCGCCGTCGCACTTCTCCTGTCCCCCCGCCCAGGTAAGGCCCCGAGCGGTCACCAGGGCCTTGTCACCCTCGATCTTGACCTCGGTACGTTCGGGGTCCAAGCCGAACACGTTCTCCATGGTGAAGATTTCCAGGGAGAACTCCTCATCGAAGATCGAATAGATCGGATTCTTCGGGTCATAGCTCAATCGCTGCATACTGCCACCTCATACTCAGTAACCAATATATCATTCAAATTCGTTGGTCCCGTCATAGGGCGTTTCGAGAAACTTGAGAGAAAGCTCCAGCCCCACCCCCGGGATATCCTCGTCAATCACCCGGCAATAGAGATCCACCGCGGCCTCCCGATTCCCCCAGAGATCCTCGATCATCCCCATCCGGGCCAGCGCCAGGGCCCGGACCCACCCGTAGTTGACGTCCGTCACCGTCAGGGCCGCCTCGAACTCCTCTTTCGCCCGATCATACGCTCCCATGTCCATGTATATCTTCCCCCTCAGGTGATGGTACCGGGGGATGATCGCGTCGTCGAAATAGGGAAGAGATCGGTCGATGCCGGCCTTCAGTTCAGCGGCGATCACCAGAGCCCCATCGAAATCCCCGATCATGGAAAGGGCGTAGGCGTACGGGAAATAAATTTCGGGATTGTGCGGATACGTGGAAAGAAGGGCTTCCCCGTGGGGGATCGCCCCGGCGAAATCGTGTTCCACATTCACCAGCACAAACAAGAGCGACATCCGTGCACTGGAAGCGGTATAGACGCCGTCCGCCGCCGCAGTGGATATCAGCGCCAGCCCCTCGTCTTTATCGCCCTGCATGTCGACAAGAGAGAGCAGGGTTCTCGCCACATCCGGCATCGTTGCGAGACCGTAGAGCAGAAGCCCCCGGGCGTAGAGGACGTCCGGGTCCTCTGGGGTGAGGGCGTAGGCCTCATCGATGTGTTTCGCGGCCTTCATCGCCGCATCCGCCGCCGGTACGTATCGCCTTTGTGCCTGATAGAGCTGGGCCAGGAGAGAATATCCCGTGGCCGAAAGCAGCTCCCCCCGTCCCCGGTCCTCATCCCCCCAGGGATATTCCGAGGCCAATCTTGTCCCCATAATCAGGAGGTCCTCCACCACCCCTTCGTCGATCTGGGGCGGGCCGTCGCCCGTCTCCCGAGGGGGAAGGGAGAGGTAGACCATCGCCTTGTAGATATAGGGGGCCGGGTTGTCGGGCTCGCGATCAATGATCCTATCGAACACCTCCCCGCCGCCCTGCATGTCGCAATTATATATCAGGTCCATCCCGAAGAGAAGCTCCTCGGTGAGCCGGTCCGACTCCCCCCGGGCGGAGAGTGCACCGGTCACGGAAAAGATCACGAATACCAACCCGAACGAGACGATGCGTCTTGACACCATTCTTCCACCCGACACCATCAGCACCCCCCCGCCAGAAAAAAAGCCACCGCCAGATACCTGCTCCCGTATACCGCCTTGAGGAGCATCGCGTGCATCAGGCCCCGGTGGACATACAGATATCCCAGCGCCAGGTTCCCCACAAATGAGATCAAAAGGTGGGCGATCATCATATAATTCAGGCCGATCGGGATCCCCAGAAACTGAAAATACCTGAGCGACATCAGCGCCGCCAGCGCCGCCATCAGCATGACGCCCGCCCCCCGGTGCCTGAGCAGTCCGACCGCCAGTGTCAGCATCCCCAGCCGCAGGATGACCTCATCGGTGACGGCGCCCTTCATTGGAAGAGAGATCAGCATCAGCGGAGATACTGGATATGATCCGGGGGAGACGGCATAGAAGTATCGATCGAACAGGAAAAACGTCAGCGCCGCCAAGGCCAGGCCGCCGAGAACCAGGAGCGGCAGATCATGAACGACCCGTTTTGTCAGCCCCAGCCCCGGAAGGCGATACCGGGGTGCGAAGGAGAGCCCCACCAGGGCGCATAAAAACAAGAGCACACCCAGCAAAAACAGATCGGTGACGAAGACGACGGACGCCGTCTCCAACCCCAGCATGCCCCGCCCGACCGCCATATCCAACAGGTAGCGGACGTAGGAAATCGCGGCAACCAGGGCAAAGACGGTCAGAAGAGCCGCCTCCCGGACGACCCGTTCCGGCTTCACCCCTCGGGTCATCCCCTCGACGGCGCGCATGAGGATTCCCGCCCCTCCCCCGTCCTTTCCTCTTGGGCCCGTCGGTTCTTCCATGTGTGTCACAGTCCGTATCTCCGTGATGTATGCACATGAGAATATCAAAAAGAAAACATCCGGTCAAGAAAGGTCCATACCACAACGGAAAGGAATCCCTCGCCCGCACATCACCCGGGAGGCATGAGAGATCTCGAGGGATAACGATACATTACGATATGATTTTTTTGTATCGTGAATAGAGGGCGGGCTTATCCACCCCGTAATCGAGGATGTCCCAGGGGAATGTTTCGTCTTCACCCCGCTCCCTGAGCACGTAGAAATCCGGGTTTATCGGCGTCTTTTTCATGGCGGCGTTCCAATTCTCATCGGAAAGAAGCGCCGCTTCCAAAATATCGGCCACCCGTCGATCGCCCCGGGCGAGAAGGCACTGGAGATACGACCACTTGGGCGGCTCGTATATCGTCGTAACACCCCCGATCTTCTTGAGTTTTCCCGAAAGGGTTCGGATGTGGGTCAGAAGTTCCTTCGGCTCCGCCATCGCCATCCACATGAGCGGCGTGTGCGGCTTGGGCACCAGCGGATTGATGGACGCGGTGATTCGCCCCACCTGTTTCTTCCCTGCGGTTTTTTCCCTCGCCCGATGGCGTATCTTTTTTACCAGGTCCACGATGCCGTCCCGGTCCTCCTGGGTCTCCTCGGGCACGCCGATAAGAAAATAGAGCCGAAACTGTGCGATCCCGGCATTCACCGCCCGGAACACGAGATCCATGATCTGTTCATCCCGCATCATTTTTCCGAGCCTGCTCCTGAGGCGTTCCGTGCCGGTCTCCGGGGCGATCGTAATGGTCCTCACGCCCAATTCCGCCAGGAGCCGAATGTCGTCATCGCCCAGGGATTCCGTGCGGATTGATGGAAGCCCAAGATCCATCCCCGTCTTCTCGATATGGCGAAGGATCGATATGAAATCGGGATGTGAGGCGACGGAGGGTCCCACCAGGCCCACCCGGGAGGTGAGCTCCGCCCCCCGCTCAATGTCTCGTATAACATCCCCGCCGGGACGGTGCCGGACCTTCCCGTAGACGGTCTTCGTGCCGCAGAACGCACAATTGTAGGGGCAGCCTCTTTCCATTTCCACCAGAAACATATCGGAAAACTCGGTGCCGGATGTCACCAGGGGTGAGCAGAATGGGGCCGTGTGAAAGTCGTCGAGGCGCCGGACCGGGACGCGGTTCGATCTCCCCTTCAGGTTTTCAATGCGATCGATGACGCCGTCGGCACCATACGTAACACGAAAGTGGGTCGGCACATACACGCCCGGTATCTCAGCCAATTCCTCCAGCGTCTCCTCCCGGGAGAGTCCCCTCCGCTTCGCCGCGATCAGGTCGTCACACACCTCGTCGATCAATCCCTCTCCCTCCCCCAGGGCGAAGAAATCTATGAACGGGGCCAGGGCTTCGGGATTGATCATCATCGCCACGCCCCCGGCCCCTATCAGGGGATGTCCGTCGGTGCGGTCGGACGCGCGCACGGGAAGGCCTGCGATGTGAAGGATTTTTAGTACGTTGATATAGTCGTTTTCGAACGAGATGGAAAAGAGGATGGAATCGAAGGTTCTGAGGTCTTTTTGGGATTCGATTGAGCGGATCGGCTTCCCCGCAGCCCTCAGGGCACGCTCGTCCTTCGGGTCCGGCAGCGTGGCCCGCTCCACAGAGACGTCGAAGCGCTCGGCCAGCATCCGGTAGACCGACAGAAACCCGAGGTTGCTCATGGCGACATGATAACGGTTCGGATATGCAAGAATGATCTTATACCCGCCGCCTCTTGTGCTTTCGAGAACGGACCGCTCCTCCCGGGCGAGGTTTCTCAGGGTCTGTTCGTATGAACCGCTCACCGTCCGCGGTACCGATGCGTCCGCCCGTTCCCTGAACCATGTGAAGGGGATGTTTTCATCGAACCGTCAATCCGCCTTTTTCCTGAGAAATGTCGGGATATCGTACTCCGACTCCAGGTCGTCCCCCGGGGTGCTGCGCCGGCTTGCGGCGACCCGATCGACGGCAAGCTGCTCCCTTTCTTTTCGGATGAAGGTGGGGGTATCCAGGTCCGGGCGAAACGACGGCGCCGCCGGAACAATGGTCAGGTAATCCTCGGACTTGAGGTCGCTCCGTTTCTGAAAACCGGTGGCGATGACGGTCACCATCATGCGATCGTTCATTTTCTTATCGATGACCGATCCGAAGATGATATGGGAATCCTGGTGCGCCTCACCCTGGATAAAGGACATGGCGCCCTCCACATCCTCCATAGTCATATTCTCTCCTCCGGTGAGATTCACCAGCACGCCGGTGGCGCCGCAGATGGAGATATCCTCAAGGAGGGGGCTTGATACGGCCCGTTTCGCCGCCTCGATGCCCTTGTTCTTCCCCTCGGCCTCCCCGGTTCCCATAATCGCCATGCCGGTCTCTTCCATGACGGTCCTGACGTCGGAAAAATCCAGGTTTATCAGCCCCCGGACGGTAATCAGCTCGGCGATGCCCTTGACGGCGTAGTACAGGACCTCGTCGGCCTGCTTGAAGGCGTTCAGGAGGGTTTCCGTCTTTCCGGACAGCTCAAGAAGCCGCTGGTTCGGGATACAGATGAGGGTATCCACATGTTTTTCGAGCTCTTTGATGCCCCGCTCCGCCTGCTCCATGCGCCGCTTGTTCTCGAAATTGAAAGGCTTGGTGACCACCGCCACGGAGAGCGCGCCGATCTCTCGGGCGATCTCGGCGCACACCGGCGCGCCGCCGGTCCCGGTGCCCCCCCCCATGCCAGCGGTGATAAACACCATGTTTGAGCCGGTAAGGTACTCCTTGATCTTCTCCCGGTCCTCCTCGGCGGCCCTCTTCCCGATATCAGGATTTGAACCCGCACCGAGTCCCCTGGTGATCTTCACGCCGATCTGAATCTTTTTGGGCGCCTTGGATGCCCTGAGGGCCTGGGCGTCGGTATTGGCGGAGATAAACTCGACGCCGCCGAGCCCCATGCTGATCATATTGTCAACGGCGTTTCCTCCTCCCCCCCCGACCCCGATCACCCTAATCCTGGCGCCGTCTTGCGTGCTTTCCGCGTATTCAAACATATCCATAGGCCGTCTCCTCCAGGATTAAAAATAGTCGTTGATGATCTCCCGAAACCGGGTGACCACTTTACCGAAAACGTTGTTGTCGCCCACGCGAAACTTCGCCGCCTCCTGATTCCTGGCCCCGTAGAGCACTAATCCCACCCCGGTGGCGTACATGGGACTGTTGACCACATCCACAAGCCCCCCGATACCTCCCGGATATCCAATCCTCACCGGCATATTGAAAATCTGCTCGCCCATCTCGGCCATGCCGAAAAGAAGCGAAGATCCTCCGGTCAACACAACCCCCGACGCAAGCATATCGCCGTACCCGGAACGGGTGATCTCTCTCGCAACCAGGCTGAGCATTTCCTCCACCCTCGGCTCAATAATCTCCGCCAGTATCTGCCGCGAAATTGTCCGTGGACGCCTCCCCCCAACCGACGGGACTTCTATGGTCTCATCCCGCTCCACCAGGGCCGCCATCGCCGATCCATTCCCCTTTTTGAGCTTTTCCGCCTCGACGATGGGGGTGCGAAGCCCCACCGCGATATCGTTGGTCAGATGATCACCTCCCAGGGAGAATACCGCGGTATGCTTGATGCTCCCCTCACAGAACAGGGCCACGTCGGTGGTGCCGCCGCCGATGTCGACGATGGCCACGCCCAGCTCCTTCTCATCGGGGGTCAGCACCGCCTCCGCCGAGGCCAGCTGCTCCAATACGATGGTCGACACGTCGATGCCGGTTCGATTGACACAGCGGATGATGTTCTGGGCGGACGTCACCGCCCCCGTGACGATATGTACCTTCGCCTCCAGCCGTACGCCGTTCATCCCAATGGGCTCCTGGATGCCGTCCTGGTCGTCCACGATGAACTCCTGGGGCAGGATATGGATGACCTCCCGATCCACCGGTATGGCGATGGCCCGGGCCGCATCGATTACCCGCTTGATGTCGCCGTCGCCGACCACGCGGTTTTTCACCGCGATAATACCGTGGCTGTTAAAACCCTTGATGTGCCCTCCGGCGATTCCTGCGTATACCGATTTGATTTCAAGCCCCGCCATCAGTTCCGCCTCTTCTATGGCCTTCTTGATGGACGCAACGGTACTCTCTATATTTATAACCACCCCTTTTCGCAAACCCTTGGAGGGCGTCGTGCCGATCCCGATGATCTCGACCTCGCCGTCCACGATCTCTCCGACAATAGCGCAGATTTTCGTGGTTCCGATGTCAAGGCCGACGAACACGTTCCCGTTTGAAGACATGATACCACACCTCCTTTATAGTAATCCTGAACAACGCCGCTTTTACAGCGTTTCGTTCTTTACAACAATCCTGTCGTCCATATCAAGATAGATATACTCAATGGTTCCCTGGGCCGTCGCGTCCGGAAGAATCATTTTCAATCTCTCGATCTTTTCTTCAAAGGGAGCATTCCCGACACGGACTCTCGTTCCCCCCCGTGTCACAATTTCAAATCCCGCCATCGGATCGTGGGACACCATCGCCACCGATTCCAGCGTGGTCACCCCGGACCTCAGAAGCACCTCCATCAGCCGGGCGGCCTCGATCACTTCCTCGGCCGTTTTCATGTCCACAAACAGTGGGTATGCATCCACCGTCTCGTTCATAACTGCGGTCATGCCGTCGGGATCGACGAACCTCGTCTCATTCCCGTCGATGATCACCCCCACGGGCATATGTTCCTCCACGCGGATGACGATCTTGGACGGAAGCTCCCGGATCACTTCGACGCTCTTGATCCAGGTCACCGCCTCTATCCGCTCCCGCATGGCCAAAAGATCGGTCTCCAACACACTCTCCCCCACCGTTACGCCCACTGCCCGGGCTATCTCATCCTTGTCGGCCCGCTCCACCCCTATTACGTCAACGGCGCTGATTCTGAAATAGTCCGCATCGGACAATCTCTGGGACAGAACAGGGCTCAGCTTGTACACCCCGAATCCGACTCCCAGAAGTATCAGAAGCATCACAAACAGGCCGCTCGTCGGAGATCCGGATGGAGAACGAGAATCCTTTTTGCTTTTACCCTTTCGATCGTTCCCTTCCCGGGATGTATAATGCTTATAATCCCTGCTCATTCATCCTCCCCCACAACCCGAATCTCCAGCTCCAGCTCGATGCCGTGTCGATCGTTGACCCGCTCCCTGATACGATCGATGAGCTCCAGCACATCCCGGGCCACAGCCCCCCCGGTGTTGACGATGAAGTTGGCATGGGTCTCGGACACCTTCGCCCCACCCACATTCATTCCCTTCATACCCAGATCGTCTATGACCTTCCCCGCCGACACATCGGGGGGGTTTTTGAACACCGACCCGGCGGAGGGGTATTTCAGGGGCTGGTTGTCTTTTCGCCACGAGAGGTGTTTTTCTATCCGTTTCTTTATGTCAACGGAGTCCCCGGGCTGAAGAGTAAATTCGACCCCGGTGACGATCTTTCCTTCGTCTATATGACACCTTCGATATGAAAACGAAAGATCATAAACGTCGATAATATTTACTGACCCGTCGGGAGAAACCATCTCCACCCTTTTTACCACATTCGATATGCTCGATCCGTGGGCGCCGGCGTTCATGATGACGGCACCTCCGACGCTTCCCGGAATCCCCACGGCGAATTCCAGGTCGGACAACTCCCACGAGACGGACTTCATCACCAGACCGGAAAGAAGCGCCCCACAGTCCGCGTATACGCTCGAAGCGCCCCGCCGCTCCACCCGTTTCATCTCCCGGAGACCGATCACCGCGCCGCGAATCCCGCCGTCTCTGACCAGCATATTCGTTCCGGCGCCGACAATCATAACGGGGATTTGATGCTCTGTACATATTTCCAGAGCGATGATGAGATCATCCAGGTCACGAGGCTCCACAAACAGGTCCGCCGGCCCGCCGATCCGAAAGGAGGTGTGATGCTCCATCGGCTCGTTCTCCCGCACCCGTCCCTTCACTTGCTCATGCAGTATGTCTCCCATCGCCCGGTTCATTGCTATGCCATCTCCAAAAGCTTCATGCCCGCTTGATTGATATCCCCCGCACCCAGGGTGATAACCATATCCCCCGGCCGTACCAGTTCCGCGAGTTTCCCCGCCACTTTTTTCTTGTCCGGGATGAAATACGCCTCCTTCATCCCCCGCTCCCGGATGCCGTCGAAGAGCGATTTCGCCGTGACTCCCGGTATCGGGTCCTCTCCCGCGGGATAGATGTCGGTCATCACCAGAACGTCCGCCGCGAAGAAGGCCGTCAGGAATCCCTCAAAGGCGTCCCGGGTTCTGGTATAGCGATGGGGCTGGAACACCGCAATGATCCGTCCGTTCCAGATGTTGCGGGCCGCCTTTAAAGTGGCGATAATCTCCGTGGGGTGATGGCCGTAATCGTCGACCACCGTCACTCCCGCCTTTTCCCCCTTGACCTGAAAGCGCCGATGCACGCCGGTAAAGCCGTTGAGGCCCCTCTGAATGGTGGCGAAGTCGAGCCCCACCTCCATACCCACGGCCACGGCGGAGAGGGAATTGAGCACATTGTGGGCGCCGGGCATATGCAGCGTGATCTCCCCCCATCCCTCTCCCCGAAAGTTCACATCAAATGTGGAGGTGAGCCCTTCAAACCGCACCCGGGACGCGTAAAAATCCGCCTGGGGCGAAAAACCGTAGGTGACGAACCGGCGATTGACCCGGGGGATGATGCCCTGAACGTTCTCGTGCTCGAGACACAGCACATTCAGACCGTAAAAGGGCACCGAGTTGACGAAGGTGATGAAATCCTCCCGAATCTCCTCCAGGCACCCGTAATGATCCATGTGCTCTTCCTCGATGTTCGTGACCACCGTGATGGTGGGGGTGAGCATCAGAAACGAGCCGTCGCTCTCGTCCGCCTCGGCGACCAGGAACTGTCCCTCCCCGAGCTTTGCGTTTGAGCCGATGAAATCGAGTTTTCCTCCGATGACGATTGTCGGGTCGAGGTTTCCCACGCCCAGAAGCGTCGCGATCATCGAGGTGGTGGTGGTCTTTCCATGGGTGCCGGCCACCGCAATGCCGTATTTGATGCGCATCAATTCTGCCAGCATCTCGGCCCTGGGAATGACCGGGATAGTGCGCTCCTCGGCGGCTTTCACCTCCGGATTGTCGTTCTTCACGGCGGTGGAGGCGACCACCACATCGGCGTCCTCGAGGTTCTTCTCGGCATGACCGTAATGTATCTTCGCGCCCATATCAGAAAGACGCTGGGTGATGTCCGAGCGTTTCAGGTCGGATCCGGACACCTCGTATCCGAGGTTCAAAAGCACCTCCGCGATACCGCTCATGCCGATGCCGCCGATGCCGACGAAGTGCACCCGATGAAATCCCTTGTATTCCCTCCGATCGAATCGATTCATGATGCCGTCCCCCCCCTCTCCACGAGCCAGTCGGCGATGCGCCGGGCGGCGTCGGGGGTGGCTAGGCTCCCGGCGAGCTCCCCCATATGTATGAACTTTTTCGGCTCGTTGATCATATTGACGATTACATCGGCCAATTTTTTCTCCGTCAGCTCATGCTGCCTGATCATGAATGCGGCATCCCTATCGACAAGATACCGGGCGTTGGCCGCCTGGTGATCATCGACGGCATAAGGATAGGGGATCAAAAGCGCCCCCCGGCCCGCGGCGGCCAACTCCGAAACCGTGAGCGCCCCGGACCGTCCGATCACGAAGTGCGCCCGGGCATAGAGTTTGTACATGTCGTTTGTGAATTTGAGCACCTCTGCCCTCACTGATTCGGTCCGATACGCCCTGGATACCCAAGGATAGTCATGCTCTCCGGTTACATGGAGAAATTGAATGTCACTTTTGAGGTTTCCCAGCATCTTCAGGGCGCCCGTCACCAGTTCGTTAATGCGCCTGGCTCCCTGGCTGCCGCCGAACACCAGCACGGTAAAGGGAGCGGGTACGCTATCCACGGGTGGAATTTCGGTGAGCGACACCCTTACCGGATTCCCCACGAACTCCGCCTGCTCCTTTCGAAACGCCGATTCCGCCCCGGGAAGTCCCAAAAACACCTTCTTCGCCCACCTCCCCAGTACCCGGTTGGTAAATCCGGCCACGGCATTCTGTTCGATAAGCGCCGTCGGAATTCTCATCAGACACGCCGCCAGCACCACGGGGCCCGAGGCGTACCCGCCGACCCCCAGCACCACGTCGGGCGCAAGCTTCCTCAGATGCCCGATCGATGACAGGATGGATATCGGGAGCATCGCGAGCGATTTCATTCTGCCGACTATACCGCTCGTCCTGAGCTTCACCACCGGGATGAACGACACGGGAATCTCGAGATCCGGCAGCACGCTCGCCTCCAGTCCGGTCTTCGAACCGATGAACCGCACATCACAATAGATGTCGGTACGCACCTTCAGGCATTCATACACCGCGATGCCGCAGAATAGATGTCCGCCGGTGCCCCCTCCCGCGATAACGATATTCACGATTCCACCCCCTGGCCCGACACGTTAATGAGAATCCCCGCTGCCAGCATGTTGACCACCAGGGATGACCCCCCGTAGCTGATAAAAGGTAATGTCATCCCCTTCGTGGGAAAGAGTCCCGTCACGACGCCGGTGTTCAGTATCGCCCCTACGGTAATCAGGCAGGTAATGCCCACCGCCAGATATGTGCCGAACAGGTCCGGCGCCATTCTGGCCGCCCTGAAGCCCCGCACCGCCAACACCACGTACGCCGATATCACGACACAGGCGCCGATAAAACCGAGCTCCTCCCCGATAACCGCAAAGATGAAATCCGAATACGCATAGGGGAGGTAAAACAGCTTCTGGGTCCCCTGCCCCAGCCCGGTACCGGTCAATCCGCCGGAGCCGAAGGCGAGAAAGGACTGGATGATGTGATACCCGCTCCCGGTGGGATCCTCCCAGGGATTCAAAAACGCGATAATCCGTTTGAACCGGTATTCCACGTTGACCACCCCCAGATATATGAAGGGAGCGGTCGCCAATACCGTGGCCAAGAGATACGACAGGCGGGTTCCCGCCACAAACAGCATGATGAATGCGATGACGCCGATGGTTATCGCGGCGCCGAAATCCGGCTGTTTCCAGATGAGAAACGCCATGATCAGCATGAGCACCAGATGCGGCAAGTATCCGACCTTGAGGGTCTTTATCTTGTCGTCCTTCTTCGTCAGGGAATATGCAAGGTATATCACCAGGGCGAGCTTCGCCAGCTCCGACGGCTGAAAATTAAGCCCCATAACGCCGATCCACCTGCGGGCGTTGTTTATCTTCAGGCCGACGCCCGGAATCAGCACCAGCACCAGAAGCAGGAGACTGAAACCGAGTATCGGGTAGACATATGTCTTCAGGATGTGATAATCGAGGGTCATCGTCAACCCGAGCAACACCAGCCCCAGCACCGCGAACGCAGCCTGCCGCTGAAAGAAATGAAATTCCGTGCCGGATTCCTGGTAGGACACCACGAAGCTCGCGGAAAACACCATCATGATGCCGAAAAGCACCAGGAGCAGTGTGACGGCGATCAGTATCTTGTCGTATCGATATCTGCTCATCGTTCTTTCATCCGCTCGGCGGCAAGCAGAGCGAAGTGCTTCCCCCGCTCCTTGTAATTATCGTACATATCAAAGCTGGAACATGCCGGGGCCAAAAGCACCACATCCCCCCTCGATGCGGCGTCGGACGCCCGACGCACCGCATCGGCCATATCCGCAACCCGCACGACCTTCGCCGCCCCGCCCAGCTCCTTCTCGATGCGGTCCGCCGCCTCCCCCATCAGATAGAGGGCCGTCACCCGTCGCTTCACCGCCTCTACAAGCGGTCCGTAGCTCCCCCCCTTGTCCACCCCCCCCATGATCAGGTGCACACCGCCATCGAAGCTCTCGATAGACCTGAGGGTCGCCCCCACGTTGGTGGCCTTTGAATCGTCGAAATAGCGCACACCGTTCGCCTCACCCACCAGCTCCAGGCGATGGGCCGCGGGACGAAAGGAGTGAATCGCCCGATCCACCGCCTCTCCCGCACATCCCATCACGGCTGCCGCCGCCACGGCGGCCATGATGTTCTCCCTGTTGTGAACGCCCGTCAGGGCCGATCCTTCCGGATTGTATGAATACGAGGCCCCCTCCATGCGGCAGACGATACGCCCGTCATCCCAGATCACCCCCTCGTCGAGGGCTTTTTGCCCGGAAAAACAGACCCGCTTTGGCCTGATGCGTTCCGTTCGGGCCGTTACCTCGAGATCGTCGGCGTTGAGCACCGCGTAATCTTCCCCCGTCTGGTTTTCGAATATCCGCATCTTGGAGAGGACGTATTCCTCGAACCCGGGATACCGGTCCAGATGATCCGGTGTGATGTTCAAGAGCACCGCGACATGCGGCCTGAACGTATCGATCGCCTCCAACTGAAAGCTGGAAAGCTCCGCGACGACACAGTCCAGGTTTTCCGATCCTTCCACGAGGTCCACCAGGGGCTCGCCGATGTTGCCCCCCACGGCGACCGAAAGATTGCATGCATCAAGCATCTCCCCCAACAGCGCCGTGGTGGTGGTCTTACCGTTCGTGCCGGTGACGGCGAGGATCGGGGCCTTCAGATACCAGGACGCCAGCTCCACATCCCCGATAATCGTCACGCCGGCCTGTTTCGCCTTTACGAGCGATTCGATAAAGAGGGGCACTCCGGGGCTGACGACGATCAGATCTGCATCCAGGAAGTCACGATCCCGGTGTCCGCCGATCACGAGATTCACCCCCAGCCCGGCGAGGGCCGAAAGCTCACTCTCCTTCCCTGCGAGATTTGATAGATCGGTCAATGTCACCCGAGAGCCCCGCCGGGCTAAAAAGCGACAGACGCTTATGCCGGTCAATGCACCGCCGACCACCAGCACCCGTTCGCCGGAGAGGTCATGTCTCCGTGCGGGATCCACAGCACACGTCCCCCTTACCAGTTCTCCAGTCCTTCGATGGTCTGGCGGTAGTGATCGCTCTTCAGCGGCGCAAACGCCACAAAGAGCCGATACAGGTTACCCGAAACGATCTCCCGAGATTCCCGCACGACCCCCACCGCCACCACTTCATCGTATTCGTCGCTGATGCCGTCGTATTCGGGCGGATAGAAATCGATCCGCACCAGCGTGCCGGTGGAGAATGCGCGGCAGGTCTCAAGCAACACACCGCCGTCGGTCAGCTCCACCACCTTGGCTGTGGCCAACTCATCGCCGAAGCTCGTCAGATCGAACTCTTCGATCGCGGCGGACAGGCGGTTTGAGCCGACCTGGTCATTGACGTGATAAGAATACGCCATTTTAAGAACCTCCGTCATCGTATCTTTAAAGTACTTATTGCCAGTAACGCAAACATGATGGAAATAATCCAAAAACGCACAATTATTTTCGGCTCCGGCCACCCGAGAAGCTCGAAGTGATGGTGCAGGGGGGCCATCTTGAGGATTCTGCGCTTTTTCAGCTTGAAGTAGCCCACCTGGATGATCACGGACAGCGTTTCCACGACAAACAGTCCCCCCACGATCACCAGGAGCAGCTCGTGCTTGGTGGCCACCGCCACCATGCCGATGGCGCCGCCCAGTGAAAGGGCGCCCACGTCTCCCATGAAAATCTCGGCGGGGTGGGAGTTATACCACAGGAATCCGATGCCCGCACCCACCATCGTCCCGCAGAACACCGACAACTCCCCCGCCTCGGGGATGAAGGTGATGAGCAGATAGTCGGCGAAATCGATGTGGCCGGACACATAGGCGAATACCAGGTACGTTGCGGCGACGCTCACCACCGGCCCGATGGCCAGGCCGTCCAGTCCGTCGGTGAGGTTCACCGCGTTCGATGTCCCGACGATGACGAATATCGCAAAGGGGATATAGAACCATCCCAAGTCCGGGGTCACATTCTTCAAAAACGGCACCGACAGCTCTGTGTTGAAATTGGGGTCCATGTAGAGCATCACGCCTACCAGTATTCCCACGATCACCTGCCACAAAAGCTTGTATCTTCCGGGGAGTCCCCGGGAATCCTTCTTGATCTGCTTTCTGTAATCATCCACAAAGCCGATGGCGGCATACGAGATCGTCACAAAAAGCACCATGAATATATACAGATTCGAGAGATCGGCCCACAACAGTGTCGAGATAACCACGCTGAAAACGATCAGGACGCCGCCCATGGTGGGGGTGCCCGCCTTCTGAAAATGAGACGTCGGGCCGTCTTCCCGAATCGGCTGACCCACCTGGAGATCCCGCAGCTTTCGGATGAACATCGGACCGAACACCAGGCAGATGACCAGCGCCGTGAGGCTGGCGTAAATGGTCCTGAACGTTATATACCGAAACAGGTTGAAAAACGACGCCGAATCGGCCAGCCATTGCGACAGGTGATAAAACATATATTCCCCTTCTTGTTAGTGGGCCTCGTCCGAATCCAAAAGGGCGTTCGCCACCCGCTCCATGCACATCCCCCTGGATCCCTTTATCAATACATGATCGCCGGGACGAACCTCTTGTACGAGTTCGTCGATCAGAGACGACTGGGTGTCCCTGCCGTATATTCTGATCGCCGATTCCTTAATCCCCCCACGCACCGCCCCCCGGGCCACATCCGACGAATGATCTCCCAGGATGAAGAGCTTCTCGTATCCCTCCCGGGCCGCAGTCTCCCCCACCGTCTCGTGTCCCTCCCGGGCGTAGTCTCCCAGCTCCAACATATCCCCCAGGGCGGCTAAAAGCCGCCCGCCCCGCCTCTTCGATTCCAGGGCCAGGAATTCGAGGGCCGCCTTTACGGACACCGGGTTGGCGTTGTAGGTGTCGTTGAGCACCATCACCCCGTCTTTCGTCTCGGCAAGCTCCATGCGCATCGACACCGGCCGCGACGCCTCAACGGCCTCTTTCATGGCGTCCGTATCCACCCCCAGGGCCGATCCGACGGCCAGCGCCGCAAGGGAGTTCTTCAGGTTATGGCGGCCGGGGATATGAAACGTCGCGCGAAAGGCGCCTTCCGGCACGACGAACTCCACATCCGCCGCACCGTCGTCCCGCTCCCCGATGTTTTGCGCCCTGACATCCGCACCCGGGCCGAATCCGAAGGTGACGGCGCGCGTATTCACATCCCGCCTGAGGCGATCTGAAAAGGGGCCGTCGTCCTCGAAAACCGCGACGCCGTCATCGGGAAGCCCCAGGAACATCTCACGCTTCTCCCGGTACACCCCCTCAATGCTTCCCACACCCTCAAGATGAACCGGGCCGATGTTGGTGATGACGCCGATATCCGGCCCGGCGATGGCAACCAGCCGCTTCATCTCCCCGGGCGTGTTCATCCCCAGCTCAACCACGATCACTTCGCATGTTTCATCCATGGAGAGCAGCATCATCGGCAGACCGATGAGGTTGTTGAAATTGCCCCGGCTCTTTTCCGTGCGAAAGCGCCGGGATAGCACGTCGTATATCAATTCCTTGGTGGTCGTCTTGCCGTTGGAGCCGGTAATCCCCACCACCCGTGCGGGAAGCCGCTCCCGGTGTCCTCGGGCCAACTCCCCCAGGGCGAAGAGGGTGTCGTCAACCGCGAACGCACAAACGTCCCGGGGAAGGCTCTCAATGCGCGTCCTTTTGATCAACACGGCCCCGGCGCCCCTTTTTGTAACGTCTTTGAGGAAGTCATGGCCGTCAAATCGATCGCCCTCGAGGGCGACGAAAAGCTCCCCCGGCCCGATGCTCCTTGAATCGGTGGACACACCGACACATTCCATCCCCTTCGAAATTCCTATACGCTCCGCCCCGGTCATCCGGGCTATCTCGTCCGCGGCGAGCCGTATGTGTGCGGAATCAACCACCCGCTCCCCCCTTCAATCGGTCGTCCAGGCATCGGGCCGCCTCCACTCTGTCGTCGAAGGGATACTTCGTGGTGCCGATGATCTGGTAGTCCTCATGGCCCTTCCCGGCGATCAGGACGATATCCCCAGGCCGGGCGAGATTGACGGCGAACGCGATGGCCTCCCGCCTGTCCGAAAGCACCGTATACACCTTATCGTCCACGTCCCAGCGGTGGCTGTCCGGTTCCACACGGAACATATCGACGCCCTCAAAACCCGCCAGGATATCCTCGATAATGTCGTTCGGGTCCTCCGTTCGGGGGTTGTCCGACGTCACGATGACCTGGTGGCTCAGCTCCGCCGCGGCCCGTGCCATCAGCGGGCGCTTTTTCTTGTCCCTGTCACCGCCGCATCCGAACAGGGTGATCAGGCGTCCTGCGGTCAGGGGCCTGAGGGTTGAGATCACGTTTTTTAAAGCGTCGTCGGTATGGGCGTAATCGATCAGCACCAGGAAGTCCTGCCCCCGATCAACCGCCTCCAGGCGACCCGGCACCACGATTCTTCTCCCCAGAGACCGGGAGATGACCGGAAGCGGGATGTCCGCCGCCAGGGCGCCGCCGACGGCGGCCATAATATTATATATGTTGTGAACGCCCAGGAGGTTCGAGGCGAAGGCGAACGAGCCGCGGGGCGTTATAATCTCTCCCCGGACGCCCTCCATGTCCGCCCGGTGGGCCCGGATGGAGATATCCGCGGTATTCTTGAATCCGTAGGTGACCAGTCCCTCCTTTATCTCCCCGGCCAGCCGCCGTCCCCATTCATCATCGATGTTGACAACGCTGACGGTCTCCTTTCCCCTGCCGGCGATTTCACGGAAAAAGCGGGCCTTGCTGTCGAAATAGGTCTCCATGTCGCCGTGATAGTCGAGGTGATCCTGGGTCAGATTCGTAAAGATCGCCGTATCGAACCTGCAGGTGTCGGCCCGCCCCTGGTCTAGGGCGTGGGAGGACACCTCCATCGACACGTGGGTCACGCCATAATCCCGCATGTCCGCCAGCAGCCTGATCAGGTCCAGGGCCTGGGGCGTGGTATGGGGGGGAGTGATCGATGTGTCCCCATATCGGTAGCTGATGGTGCCGATCACCCCCGGGGTGAATCCCGCCTCAAGAAACATCCCCTCCAGTATCAGCGCCACGGTGGTCTTACCGTTGGTCCCGGTGATCCCCGCCAGAAACATCCCGGTCGACGGCTCATCGAAAAAAATCTGGGCCGCACGGCCGAGGGCCGATCGGGTATCGGCCACCCGAACGACGGTCATGCCATTCGTGTCCACGTCCCGGCCCACAAGTACCGCTTTGGCGCCGTTTTCCGCCGCCTGGGGCAGAAATCGGTGACCGTCGGTGGTGAAGCCTGTGAGAGCCGCAAAGAGGCTTCCCGGCGTGACCAGGCGCGAATCATACTGGATATCGGTAATCTCCACATCCACATCTCCGTGTATGGAGACAACCTCAATATCCTTGATCAATTGCGACAGCTTCATGGCAGCACCACAGGCTCACGCCCCTCCCCGTCCGGTGACGTGAGGGTGTCTCCCCGGGCGTAGAGATATTCGGGATATTCCCCGAGATAATACATGGTCGACGCGGCGATGGCCGAAAACACCGGCGCCGCCACGTCACCGCCGTATATGCTGGTCTTGGGCTGCTCGAGCACCACAAGGATGACCAGCTTCGGGTCGTCCGCGGGGATGACCCCCACAAACGACGAGTTGTATTCCGTATCCGAATAGGTGCCGGTGGCGGGGTCGAAGATCTGGGCCGTTCCGGTTTTCCCCGCCACCCGAAAACCCTCCACCACAGCCTCGGTCCCGGTCCCCTCCCTAACCACCCGCTCCATCATCTCCATCACGAGATTTGCCGTCTCTTCGCTGATCACTCGCCGGGTGACCTCAGGTTCGGCGGTGAAAATGGATTCGTCTCCTGTGCCGATCTCTTTTACGATATACGGCTTCATCAGCTCGCCGCCGTTGGCGATGGCCGCGGTGGCGGCGATCAACTGCAGCGGGGTGACGGACAGGCCGTGGCCGAAGGATGCCGCCGCCAGGTCCACCTCGTTCCACACCGACGGATCGGAGATCATCCCCTTTTCCTCCCCCGGAAGGGTGATGTCGGTATAATCGCCGAATCCGAACGAGCTCATGGTATGATAATAGCGGTCGCTTCCCATGAGAAGCCCCAGTTTCACCGCGCCGATATTGCTGGAATGGGTGATGATGTCCGAAACGGACAGCAGACCGAATCCTGATTCGTGGTCCGTAAATTTCACCGTGCTGACATCGAAGGAGCCGCCCT
Source organism: Candidatus Zymogenaceae bacterium (assembly GCA_016931225.1). Taxonomy (NCBI): domain Bacteria; class Deltaproteobacteria; order Candidatus Zymogeniales; family Candidatus Zymogenaceae; species Candidatus Zymogenaceae bacterium. Next base: position 59,167 of record JAFGFE010000039.1, on the reverse strand, counting down.
CACAGTCGAACACGTCATCGACCGCCGCCACGCCGTACTCCAGCACCCCCGCCGCGAGGAAAATCTTGAAGGTCGATCCGGGCTCGAAGTTCCACGATACCGCCTTGTTTCGCCAGTTCTCCTGGGGTGAATCAAGAAAACGGTTCGGGTCATATCCCGGGTACCCGGCCATTGCCAGCACCTCGCCGGTTTTCGGGTCCATCACAACGGCACAGCCCCCCAGGGCGCCGGTCTTCTCCACCCCCCGGGCCAGCTCCCGTTCCGCGATATGCTGAATATAGATATCCAGCGTCAGGGTCAGGTCGTAGTTCTTCAGCGCCGGGGCCTTTGAGGGATCCACCTCGAAGAGCTTGTGTCCGGAGGCGTCTTTGATGGCAATATAGTGGCTCACGGTGCTGCGGAGGTAATCATCCATCTCGTATTCGAGACCGGCCAGACCTCGATTATCCGTCCCCACAAAACCGATGACCGCGCCGGCGAGGTTACCGTGAGGATAAAACCTCTTATCCTCCTTCACATAACCGATGCTGTCCAGGTCCTTTTCATCGAGCATAGACACGATTGAGGGATTGGCCCGACGCTTGACCCACACGAAGTTCTTGTCTGAAGAGAGTTTCCTCACAAGAGAGTCCCGGTCGATGGATACGACATCGGAAACCAGCGTCGCCTCGGACTGCAGGTCCTCTACCTTGTAGGGGCAGGCGTAGATCGAATCCATCTCAAGGCTCACCGCCAGGTCGATACCATTGGTATCGAAAATGTTTCCCCGCTTGGTAATGTAAGTGGATATGACACGATGCTGCTTTTCCGCCAGGGAATAGAGCTTGTCTCGATTGAGAAGCATCAGGTTGAACAGGCGCACAACCACCACTCCGAACATGAGCAGAAACACCAGCATGATGAACCCGATGCGCATGTTTCGCCAGGTTCGAAGCCTCGCCGCCGATGCCTTTTCGTTATCGGTTCGTGCTGTGTTATAGCGTTTCATGGCCTGTTTCCGGATACTATCTCAAAGGGATAATCTGATCCTGCTCGGGATAGATCAAGCCCATCTCCTTTCCGATTCGCTCGAGCTCGCCGGGCGTAATCATGGTATCCAGTTGAATACGAAGCTCCCTGTTCTTCTGTATCAGGGCGACACGCGTGGTCTTCAATGCGCTCAGGTCATACCCCACCGTCACCACCGACACCCGGGTCCAGAGATAGAAGGAGAGGCTCGCCGCGATCATCAAAGCCGAAATCAACGGCGGTATGACCAGAAGCAGGAATCGACGCTGACGCTCCTTGGACTGCTGCCTGACCCTGACGGCCTCTCCATATGACACGCTGTCAATGCCCATTGTTCGCCCTCATGAGGAGTCGCATCTTCGCGCTGCGGGACCGGGGGTTCTCCCGTTGTTCCCGGGTCGTGGGGACCAGCGGCTTCTTGGTAAGGATCCGATAGTCCGCACCTGCATCAGGAGTTGTCCCGGCCAATGCCCGGAAGGAAAACTTGACGATGCGATCCTCCAGGGAATGAAACGAGATAATCGCCATGCGACCGTCCCCCTTCAGACACGCCGCCCCCCGGGGTATGAATTCCTCGATCCGCTCAAGCTCCCGGTTGACGAAGATTCTCAGCGCCTGAAAGGTCCTGGTGGCCGGATCGATACGGCCTCGTTTTAACCTTCCGCCCCCGGTCACGGCGGCCCGGACGATTCCGGCGAGATTTTCGGCATTGTCGATGGCCCCGCGTCCCCGGGCCGTCACAATGGCCCTGGCCACCGACCCGGCGCGGCGCTCTTCTCCGTACTCCCTGATAATCTCCTCCAGTTTTTTTTGGGGATATCGGTTGACGACCTCATGGGCGGTGACGCCGCCCGTGGGATCGTACCGCATGTCCAGGGGACCGCCGCGTTCCATGGAAAAACCCCGATCGTCGGACTCGAGCTGGTGAGAACCGATTCCCAAGTCCAGCAGGATGCCGTCTACGGCATCGATACCCTCGCTTTCAAGGACCTCTTCTATGTCTCCGTATTCGGCGTGCAGAACCCTCGCCCGTGCGCCGAACATTTCAAGGCTGGATTGCGCCTCCCGGACGGCCATCGGATCCCGATCCACCCCCACCAGCAGACATCCCCGGGTCCGATCGTGTGCCTCCGATCCCGCATCAAGTATCGCCCGGGCATGGCCCCCGGTGCCCACCGTGCCGTCGAAGTAGACGCCGTTTTCCTGAATTCCGAGATGACAGATCACCTCGTCGGTCATAACGGGTCGGTGGATCACTCCCATGACATCCTAAATCCCCAGCGTTCCGCCCAGCTCCCCGAACTGTTCCGACGTCTCGGACATCTCCTTTTCCCAGCGATCCTTGGCCCAAATTTCGACCTTGTCTATCATGCCCGCCAGGACGACGTCTTTTTCCAAACCGGCGTGGTTTCTCAGATACTGGGGTATGAGGATACGCCCCTGCTTGTCCACGGGGCATTCGGTCGCGGATGATACCAGAAACCGCATGACGGCCTTGGCGTTTTTATCCAGCTGGGGGAGCTGGGATATCCGTTTTTCCAGCTTCACCCATTCCACCTCGGGATATGCGACCAGGCAGTTTTCCGAACGGGTGACGATGAACTTCTCCTCGTAGTGCTCCCGGAGCAGCTCGCGAAAGCGCGAGGGGATGCTCAGTCTCCCCTTCTGATCGATCGTATGTTCGAAATTACCTCGAAACATCATTCGTCCCCGGGCCACACGCCACGGGCAGGCCCTTCGCCCGTCCGTGGGATTTCATCCCACCGCCTCCCCTGTTACCCCGGCTCTTTGACGTATATCTCCCACCATCGACCCCGTTATATGTGTCCGCGGTGTGCTCCGCGTGGTAAAAAACCCCGTATAACGGTATATCATAATGCGATACAACCATTTGGAACCCGGAAGCACCCGCATTCCTCCCCCGTCGCATAGATGTATCAGCCGCGATGAATGGCGCTCAAAGCCACCGCGTTCCCCACCCCACCGCTCCCGTGCATCCGGGCGCCACTTCACACCCCTTCATGCCAATGTATGGTATTTGAATACCCTTTTATACCCCTTAATCCCACTTTATCCCACTCTAAACACATACGCACCCGATGTCAAGAAAAATATATTTTTTTATTACTTTTTTCGTAAAATTACGCCTAAAAAAGTGCATATTCGCCCGATAGTGTGGATTTTGCCGTTGTTTCCGGCCGCCGGGAGGGCCGACATGTACGACGGCAGCAATTTTCACGTTGACGCACAGAAGAGAAACACGTACTCTCATACTGTAATATAAAAACACGCCTCTTTCTTTTTCCATCATCCTGTGGAGGCCGTCATGACAAAGATCGCCTTTATCGGCGCGGGCAGCTTCGAATTCACCAGGAAGCTGGTGAACGATATCCTGACGTTCCCCCGGCTTAAGAACGCATCACTCTACCTGATGGATACGGATTCCGAGCGTCTGGACTTCATCACCCGGGCGGTGAACCGCATCGTCACGGAGGGGAAGTACCCGGCCCGGATCATCGCCACGATGGATCGGGCCGAGGCCCTCAAGGATGCCGATGCGGTGGTATGCACCATCCTCTCCGGCGGCGTCGACGTGTGGCGTCACGATGTGGAAATACCGATGAAATACGGCGTGGACATCTGCGTGGGCGACACCCGGGGACCCGCCGGGATTTTCCGAGCCCTCAGGACCATCCCGGTCATGCTGGATATCTGCGCCGACATGGAGCGGCTCTGCCCGAACGCGATCCTTCTCAACTATACGAATCCGATGTCCATGCTGTGCCGGGCCATGCAGCGGGCCGCATCAATCCACGTGATGGGACTCTGCCACAGCGTCCAGGATACGGCCAGAGGCATGGAGTTCCTGTTAGGCATCGAGAGCGACGACCTCCGCTATCTCTGCGCCGGCATCAACCACCAGGCCTGGTACCTGAAGCTGGAGCATAACGGACGGGACGTCTACCCGCTCATCCGGGAGGCCATGAGCCGTCCGGAGATCTATAATTTTGAGATCGTCAGAAACGAGATGTTCCTGCACCTGGGCTACTACGTCACCGAGTCAAGCGGCCACAACTCTGAATACAACTGGTGGTTCAGAAAGCGTCCCGATCTGATCGAGCGTTATTGCACACCCGGCACCGGCTGGAATCCGGGGGCGCACGCCTTTATCCTCGATGAATACCTGGAGCGGGAGACCGGCTGGAAGGACGAGATCACCGCATGGCTGGACGATCCTTCTCCCCTGGATCTTGCCCGCGGCCACGAATACGCCTCGTACATCATCAATGCGTACCTGGGTGGCGAACCATTCCGGTTCAACGGGAATGTTCCCAACACCGGACTGATCACCAATCTGCCCGATCGGGCGTGCGTTGAGGTTCCGGTGTTCGTCGATCGCGATGGATTCCACCCGGTTCATGTGGGCGCCCTGCCGCCCCAGTGTGCGGCGCTCAACAACATCAACATCGCTTCGGAGGAGATGGCCCTCCAGGGATATTTCACCGGTGATCCCTCACTGATTTTTTACGCCGTGGCCCACGACCCGCTGACGGCGTCGGTCTGTTCCCTGGCCGAGATAAAGGAGATGACAAATGAACTGTTCGAGATGAATCGGGCATACCTCCCGATGTTCTCATCTTTCCGGGTCGAATAGGATCGGAAAGGGAATAGATCCCCGTCGTTTCGACAGGCCAGATGTACCAAAAAACACCCGTCTTCGAAAGCACGGTCTCCGGGGGACAATTTATTGACGCTTATTGTCGAGTCTGATATACTGAGGCGTATCACCTATCACAAGGCAATCACACATGATTAGAAGACAGTTTTTTTCGTTGTTCATTCTCCTTGGAATGTTGGTCCTTTCGGTCTCCTGCGCCACCACCGGTGTGGACACATCGGTGACTGAACCCAGGTCCATCGAGCCGACTTCCCTCCTGTCAACGGAATCAATCTCCAACTACTACTACATCAGCGCCCGCATTTCCCTGTGGGACGGAGATTTCACCCGGGCCATGGAAGAAATGGAGACGGCCGTCAGGTTCAGCCCGAACAATCACGCCCTGAGGCTCGAGCTTGCCACACTCTACGGCAATGTGGGAAACATGACCCTCGCCCTGGAACAGGCGGAAGCGGCGCTGGAGATAGCGCCGGATGACGCCGATACCATCGGCCTTTTGGCCGAGCTGTACACGCTCATGGGCGATATTGAAAACGCGGTGATCCAGTATGAAAAGATCATCGACGCCAATCCAGAGGACCAGGTATCCTATATCGACCTTGCCGCCCTCTACACGGAATTGAAGGCGTATGACAAGGCCGTGGACGTTCTCAATCGATATCATCTTCACAATCCGAAATCAGCGGATATCTACTATCAGATGGGCAAGGTGGAGCTGACCCGGGGCGATAAAGACGCCGCCGAGAGATATTTCCTGAAGGCGCTCGCCGTCGATCCGGAGTACGAATCCGCAATCATCGGCCTTGGCCTGATATACGAGGAATCCGGAGAACTGGAAAGGGCCGCGGAGGCGTTTCAGAAACTATTAAACATATATCCCGAAAACAATCTCCTGAGGGATCGGCTGGCCAGAATCTATATACAGATCGACCGCCTTGAGGACGCCATCCGCGAGTTTGAAACCATGGGGCTCTACGGCGCCGACAAGGGTGAAATGCACCTGCATCTGGGACTGGCGTATTTCGAGATGGAGCGATACGAGGCCGCCGCCGAGGAGTTCGAACGGATCCTGGAGACCAACCCGGAAGCCGATCAAATACGGTATTACCTCGGTGTGACGTACGAACAGATCGGGGACTATGAACAGGCCCTCGAACATTTCGGCGCCATCAATCCGATTTCAGAGGCGTTCATCGACGCCGCCGTTCATATCGCGTACATTTATCAGGAGCAGGCGGATTATGAGAACGCCGTCGCGGCCATTAATGAGGCCCTGAAGACCAATCCCGAAGATGCGAGCCTCCACCATATCCTGGCATCGCTCTATGAAGACGCCAAGGATTACCCGGCGGCGATCGAGGCTATCAAGCGTGCCATAATCTTCGAGCCGGACAACACCTCTCATCTCTTTTATTACGGGGCGATCCTCGATATGTCCGGGGACACCGAGGGCGCCATCAGGATCATGAAGCAAATCATCGATGCGGAGCCGGACAACGCAGACGCCCTGAACTATCTTGGGTATACCTATGCCGATATGGGAAAGAACCTAGAGGAGGCGGAAACTCTGATCACCCGGGCGCTGGAACTGATGCCGAACGAGGGATACATCATCGACAGCCTGGGATGGGTATATTACAAAAAACAAATGTACCCTGAGGCCAAAAAGGAGCTCGAGCGGGCGCTGGAGCTTTCTCCTGAAGACCCGATGCTCAACGAGCACCTGGGAGACATCCAGTATCGGCTCGGCGACCGAACCGAAGCCCTCAATCTGTATCATCGGGCCTGGGAACTGAAACCGGAGGAACACTATTATAAAGATTATCAGATTGAAAGCCTCAAAAAGAAAATCAAGCTCCTGGAGAGTAATGAAGATATCGACGATCTGCTGTAAGGCCGCACTGTGCCTGGTCATTCTATTGACACTCACAGCCTGCGCCACGACGGCCACCGGCCCGTTGAAAACCGATCTTCCGGTTATTCTTGTCGATACGTCGGGAGAGTTGTACGACCTGGTTCTTACGGCGAACCCGGTGTACGACACAATCCGGGCCACATCCGACGTATCGGTGACATCCTCCGATGAAGACTACAACGTTACGGAGCTGATCCTCGGTATGCGTCCCGGTTTTCTGCGTCTGGAAAGCCTGGGGCCTCTGGGCGATACCGTCCTCTTTCTGACGACCGATCAGAAACGAGTGTACATTTACTCCCCGTTTGAGAACCGTTTTTACACAGGCCTTGCCTCCAAAAAAAACCTGTCTCTCTTAATCCCGATCCCTTTCAGCGCCACCGATATCGTCGAGCTGTTGCAGGGCCGGGTGGATCTCACAGACTACTACCCGATACAAATGACCTATGATGAGCTGAAACAGTCCTATACCCTCACCCTTATGCCGAAAACCACCAAAAGGGGCCGGGCGGTGCTGACGGTGGACGGGCGCACGTTCCTGATACTGGAGATGATGCTCTACGACACCGCCGGCAACCTGATACTCATCGGATCGTTTTCCCGTTTTGAGGAAATCGGCGAGCGCACCATACCCACGACTCTGGACTTCGAAGTGCCCGAGGGCGGATCGTTCCTTGATGTTCGTATCAAACACAGCGAAGTCAGGCTCGATTCATATATCGAGGAATCCCGTTTCGAACTGGAGCCTCCCCGGGGAGTGCAGGAAATCGATCTGGACAAGTCCATCATCGATTTCGACCGCACACCGATCAAGTAACCATCTATAAAGGAGACAGCCGTGCGACATGCACGATGTATGATCATCGCAGCAGCTTTGGCGCTCTTCATCATCGGGGCACAAACAGCCTCTGCATTCCAGAGCGATCCTTTAAGCCTTTTCACCACGGCCGATCGTGCCTTCGAGGCGGGGGACTACAAGACCGCCGCGACCTTCTACGAACAGGGAATATTCGCCCTCTCGGCGACGGCGCCGGAGGAATACATCACCCTCGGATACGCCTATTCCCAGCTCGGCCGCTGCGAGGTCCTGATGGGGAACCTGAATATGGCCCTCATCTTCTTCTACCAGGCTCTTGATATGGGCTATGCGGCCATGACGACGGATCGTGAAGACGCTTTGAGGGTCGTCATCAGCTCTCACGGCGCGATACTGGACACCTATGACAACGCGGGGCTGTCAGATCCCATGCGCAAGCACAACGAGATATTTATCGACTTCCTGGAAGAATACCAGAAGAATCCCCTTCCCGACGAGGTCATCCCCCAGGCGGATATAAAAAATTATTTGGCCTACTGCTACGCCCAGAACGAGATCAAACTGGAGGAGGCCCAGACGCTTATCAACGAGGCGCTGGTCGATTATCCGGACAGCGCCGCTATGCTGGATACCAAGGGATGGGTGCTCTATAAACTCGGGATGGCTGACGAGGCAAAGACGTACCTGGAACACGCCCTGAAACAGTGCGAGAAAGAAGACGGGGACTGCTACATCATAAAGCGACATCTCGACGAGGTAACGACGGTGACGCCGTAGGAGACAGAATTGAATGATGAGGACTTTTTGGTCGATCGCTTTCACATTCACAATTCTTTCCCTGCTGGGATGTGCAACTTTCCCCCTCAAATCACCGGACGGCATATCAAAAAAACATGCGCCTGTTGCGACAATAAAAAAAGTCCTTCAAAATGATTACCCTTTTCCGAAATTCATAGAAGCATCATTGAATTACGAACTGCAGGGGGAAAAGGAATCGACGGAAGCGTTCTCTCACCATGTGACGGTATGCTGGGAAAAAGTCCTGAACAAATCCATGGCGTCAATGAAATATGAGTTTTTCAATGAGCTCTGTTTCCCGCCGCTGGGACCGGAATTCCATTTCAGGCGCGGTCTGATTATGGATATTCTGCACTACGACGACTTCGCGTTGATAGAATATTCAAAAGCGATCGATCAAAACCCCACAGACGCCCTGTATTACAACAACAGGGCGAATATCTATCAGGTTTCCGGATTTATAAAACAAGCCATCGAAGATCTTGACGTGGCAATCAGCCTCAATCCATACAAAGCGGAATTGTATCTCAACAGGGCGAAGGCGAAAAAAACCATCGGCGACTTTGAAGGTGCGAACAAGGACTATGGATACGCCATTGAACTCGGCATCTGCAAAAAATATCCCACTCTGAAAATCTGCACGGACAAGGAAGCATACACAAAAAAAAGGGGCCAATAAGGCCCCTTCTATTGAGAGCATATACCCTCTGATATTCACATGCTACCAGGCAGCACTCCAGTTACCCGCGCCGTAGTTGCTGTACACGGTCAGATAGAACATCCCGCCGCCCATCAGCTGGATGATCTCGCCGTTGTCCAGGTCAAAGTCGCCCAGGACCGTGTACCCGTCCTCACCCACGACCTCAACCCAGAAATCCACCGATCCCACCGGATAGTCGAACACCACCTCGATGTAATCGGTCTGGGCGTAGATGCTCCAGTCACAATAGTCGCCGGGGCCGTTCAGGTATCCCCAGGCGCTGTTGCCGGAGCTGTTGCAGTTTCCTCCCATGCCCATGCCGCCGCCGGCAAGTTCATATGTTCCGCTCCAGTATCCGGCGCCCATCCGGGAATAGATGGTCAGGTAGAACGTTCCGCCGCCCAAAAGCTGGATGATTTCGCCGTTGTCAAGATCAAAATCCCCCAGAACCGTGTAGCCGTCCTCGCCGACAACCTTCACCCAGAAATCCACAGAGCCGTAGGGATAATCGAAAACCACATCCACCTGGGACTGAGTCCCGGCGTCGACCGTGAAGTTGTAGGAATCTCCGGGGCCGTTCAGATAGCCGCTCTCGGTGAATGATCCTCCTGTGGAAGGTGCCGGAGCGGGTGTCGGGGCCGGAGCAGGTGCAGGTGCCGGCGGTGCGGGAGCCGGGGGCTGATCACCGCCGCCTCCGCCGATCATATCCGTGATGAAATCACAGCCGGCGAAGGTGAACGAAAAGATCAAAAAGATCGAAAAAAGAACGATTGAAAGTTTTCTCATAACGGTTTCCTCCACGTTATTAAAACGGTTTCCTTTCTGATTATTATGTGTTTACCAGGAACAAGACCAGTCTCCAGCCCCGTAATTGGAGTAGATGGTCAGATAAAATGTTCCTCCCCCAGAAAGATTAATACCACCTCTTGAATTATCCAAATCATACACGCCGAGAACGGTATACCCATCTTGCCCTACTATTTCAACCCAGAAATCCACAGAACCGGCAGGATAGGTGAAATACACATTGAAGTTGCCACTGGTATCATAAATAGACCAGGAACATGCATCACCCGGGCCGGTCAGATAGCCCCATGCCGATCTGCCCGAGGCATTGCAGTTCGAACTGCCACCGCCGCCACCGCCGCCGCTTGTGGGGTAATACTCCGCCGACCAGTATCCGGCGCCCCAGTTCGACCAAATCGTGACGGTATAATACCCCCCCGCTGTCAACTGAATGATTTCTCCGTTGTCAAGATCAAAATCGCTGACTGAGCCATTCGGGCTGATGACCTCCACCCAGAAGTCTACCGAGCCCTTTGGATAGGAAAAATAGATATCCGTCGGCCCGTTGGCGCCGAAGGTGTAGGACGCGCCCGGATTCAGATATCCGCTTTCGGTGACGGCCAGGGCACTTGTCGCCCACATCATGAGGGCACACACCCCCCCGATTAACACGAAAAGTTTTACCTTTTTCATCGATTCCTCGCAAAAGTGTCTATTGTGTTATATCTTTGCCGCAAAAAACCTCAGAATCAATTCACCGTCCGGTCTCGTCGATTCAACTCCGTTCCACCATTTGAAATGTTTTATACTATTTCCCGTATCTCAATAAAAGTCTTCTGACATATCGTTTTCACAATCTATATATGGGTACCCCTACATCAAGACAGCCAACAGAACAACGAAGCTCTCCTTTAACAGGGTCATCCGAACCGGCCTTAACAATATATTTCTATAAATCGCCCACTTCCGACAACCATCCTGATTCTGAAACTCTCCTCTTTTCCTGGCCGTAACCGGAATACGCACATATAAGAAATAAAATGAAAAACGGAAGAAAAAAAAAGACAGAGCGGAACAATGGACGTGTTCGACGGTCCATTTATATACCCCAACAAAGGATTGAGCGTAATTTCTTTCCCTAGAAAAATAGTACTATCATCTTTGTGCTCTGTAAAGCTTTTTTTATTTCGCGTAGCTTATTTCATACCTCACTTATTTAAGCATCCTAATAACATATGTGGTGATACCTCCTCCGATGTCGCCCCATCGTGTATCCCAGCCGTCACGGCCGGTCGTTTCGGGCATCTGAAAAAGGCAGTCTCCTTCCCGGCTGCATTTCATCGGGAAAACCGGCCACGTAACCGTTGTGCACCACAAGGCGAGGGCACATATCGATGTTTCTGAGATGTCTCGTCACGCCTCGACGATAGTATTCTCAGGTGGAAAACGTCTCCACCAGAAGCGCAATGAGGGCCGCAAAAACCAGGGCGGGAAGGAGGTTTCCCACCTTTATCTTGATCGGCGCCCTTCCGAACCCCTCGGTGTCCGAAAGTCTGCTCATCTCCACATCCGTATCCCCATCTTTCGGTGCGGGTGCGGCGTTCCCTCCGTTGTTCGAAAATATCAGATTGATGCCGATGCCCAGGATCAAGAGCCCGCCGGTGGCGGAGAGTTCGGCAATGACGGAGTCCGTGAGAAACCGCTCCAGGTACATCCCCAAGAACGTCAGCGCGCCCTGATATACAAAAATCGGGATGATCGAGAAGATCACCCCCACCCCCAGGGCCGACGCGAATGCGATTGAGGCGAAGCCGTCTAAAAGCGACTTGGCGTAGAGGATGGACGGGTCGTTTCTGATCCCCTCCTCCAGGGACCCCACCACCGCCATCGCGCCCACGCAGTAGACGAGGCTCGCGGTGACGAAGCCGGTCACAAACGTGCCGGACTTCGAGCGAAACCGCTTTTTGAGGCGCTCACCCATCCGGTCGAGCCACCCCTCGATGTCCAGCACCTCCCCCAGGATGCCCCCCAGGACCATGCTTCCGGCAACGATCAGGAGGTTGTTTGTCTGAAGCGCCATGCTTATGCCGATGAGCATGACCGACAGGCCCAGGCCCTGCATGATGACTTGTCTGATCCGCTCGGTGACGAACCGTGCGAAAAAGAGCCCCACAAGGGAGCCCGCTACAACCGCGATGACATTAACGATGGTTCCCTTCACGTCCTCTGATACTCCTTTTTTTGTCTTTACACCATCACGTTACAATACCGACAGCCCCCGGGCGAGAAAATCCCTGAGACATACCGTGAAATTCTTCCCGATGTCACGGCCCGCATTGAGGATGAAGATCCGGTGATCGATGTGAAATATCTCCCGCTCCAAATGCCGCAGGTTCGGCCGGGACGGATACGGATCTTTCAGTGTCTCCAAAAACCGCTGGTGGAACAACAGCACCACCCGATCCCGCATGCGAAGCTGGGTATCCACAAAAAAGAGCGCCGCCCGGGGAAGCAGTGTGTTGACCCGCTCCAGGAACGCCCCGGCCTCGGTCGTCTCGATCCCCTTGGGCGGTGCCGACTTCACTTCGATATATATCAGTTCTCCCTCGAAATACGACAGCACGTCATAATCCCCGCCCGCCGGCGCGTCCCGAAACGTCACCCCCCATATGGAGGGGGAGGCGAATTCCCTCTCCATCATCCGGGCGACGAACCATTCCAGGGTGGCGCCAAAGCTCCGGACCGGCCCCCGGGCAAGACGATAGCCGTCGTCTCCCCCGTCGATGATCCCCAGCTCCACAAACCGCCTGATCATCCTCTCCCGCTCATCAAGAGAGGTGAAATCGCCCAGCATGTGGGGGGTAAATCCGTCCCGGTGCTGGATCGCCTCCCGGAGAAAGAGCCTCACCGAGTACCGCTTCATCTCTCGATAGAGGGCTTCAAGGACACTCTCCTCGAGATCCCCGAACAACAGCTCCCGGACAGGGTTGTGCCCGTGGACGGAGAGACCCCGGCGGGCCAGGGCGTCGGCAATGGGGGCGGGAACGGTTTGCGTCTCCACGTCAGAACCCCCGAGAGAGCCCCGCCCGGCGGGCCGCCCACACCGCGTCCAGATACTCCTCCAAGGAAAGTCTCCGTGCGATCTCGGGGAAATCCCCGGCCCGATACATCGGGTGATACTGCTGCATAACATTGACATACGAATCGGAGGAAAGTTCCGTCGCGATAAACTCCATCGCCTCGGCGGTCCCGGCCGCATCGTTGGGCATCACCAGGTGACGGATCAGAAGCCCCCGGTACGCAATGCCCGCATCGTCCGTGCGAAGCGTCCCCACCTGCCGGTGCATCTCCCTGAGGATATCCTGTATCACCTCGGGGTAATCCGGCGCGTTCATGTATCGCTCGGCCGGGCGGGAATCGGTGAACTTGTAATCCGGCATGTATATATCGAATATCCCCTCGAGAAGCCGGACGACCTCGATTGAATCGTACCCGCCGGTATTGTAGACCAAGGGGAGATCGAGCCCTTTCTCGACCGCAAATGGGAGCGCCGCCACGACCTGGGGAACATAATGGGTGGGGGAGACGATGTTTATGTTATGACACCCCCGTCCGGCCAGCGCGATCATCACTCCGGCAAGCTCCTCCGGCCCCACTTCCTCCCCCCGCCACGTACCCACCTCCTGGCTGATGTCGTAGTTCTGGCAGAACACGCACCGGAGATTGCAGTGGGTCATAAAAATGGTGCCGGACCCACCGCTCCCCACCAGGGGTGGTTCCTCGCCGAAGTGGGGACTGGCCGAGGAAACCATCGCCGCCGCCCCCGCCCGGCACACGCCCGTCTCCCCCCGGGTTCGGTCCACCCGGCATCCCCGGGGGCACAGGGTACACGAGGTCAATATCGCCTCCAACGCCTCAATACGCCGGGCAAGCTCTCCGGATTCATACAGCGCGATGTACGAAGGGGTCCGGTTTTCGGCTTCGGAACGGGACATGGCGGAACATTTTCCGTGTTTCAAACGTCTTTACAGGATAAAATATGCCCGAAGTAAAGACAAGGCTTTTTTCATACCTACACTCCATTTTTACAAAAGAGTGTATCGGATATCTGGTACAATATGTATGAAATCCGAAACATTCACAGAGAAGTTTGAGAAGTGGCATTACTGGAAGACGTCGTTATAACCGACTCCATACGGATCAACGCAGCGCCCGAGGCGGTCTTCGACTTCTTGACCGGCATCGTTGACAATGAAACCTACCGGGCATGGCACACCGAAGATCACGTCTCCTTTCAGTGGCTCGAGGGAGAACCCTGGGCCGTGGGCTCAATCGGCCAGGCCGGTGAATACATGCACGGGAAGGTTCATACATTAAAATTTGTCGTTACCGACGTGGAGCCGAACAAACGAATCGTCTTCTCCCCGGTATCCCGCCTTCTCCGCAAGTTCACGCCCTACAATGAATTTCTCATCGAAAAGGATGGAGATGGATGCCTCTTCACCGCCTCGCTGACGTACCGCCTGGGCCGAATCGGAAAAATGTTCTTGAAAAAATCCATTGACAAGGGATTCTTCGGCGTGAAGAAGCACATGAAAGAGGAGGGTGAAAACCTGAAGGCCCTGCTTGAAAAGAAAAAATAAATGGATATATTTTTATGAATCCCACACAGGACATACAGAAACGGAGTATAGGAGTATAATATATAATGAACGTCATTCGTCATACACCCACCCGCAGCCGTATCATGAAGGCGCTGTTCGCCCTTCTACTCATCGCGGTCATGGCGGCCGGCTGCGCAAAGGGCACCCCGCCGATCGTTTCCCCGGAGCAGAAACCGAGGCCCAAGGTGGGTCTGGTGCTTTCCGGGGGCGCCTCCCGGGGATTCGCCCACGTCGGCGTCATCAAGGTATTGGAACAGAACAACATTCCCATCGATATCATCGTGGGCACCAGCGCCGGAAGCCTCACCGGTGCGCTGTATGCCTATTACGGTGATGTGAACATGCTGGAGCGGGCGGCTCGGGATCTGACGGTGGAGGATATCTTCGATTTCAGCATCCTGGGTATCGGTGTCGGTCTCGTCAAGGGGAACAACATCGTTACCTATGTGGATGAGACCATCAAGGTCAAGAACATCGAGGATCTGAAAATCCCCTACGCCGCGGTGGCGGCGGACCTGAATACCGGTGAGATGGTGGTGTTCAAGAGCGGCCCCGTCTCCACCGCCGTGCGTGCATCCACGTCCATCCCCGGCATCTTCACCCCCCTCAATCTGGGAGGGCGCGTGCTGGTGGACGGCGGCATCGTCAACAGCATGCCGGTGGACGTGGCAAAGGATATGGGTGCCGACGTGATCATCGCCGTGGACGTTACCGCGCACACGACCAATTACGATGTGAAAAACGTGGTGGATATTATCATCCAGACCTTCAACATCATGGGCGCCCAGGTCAATAAATACAAGTACGAGGAAGCCGACGTGATCATCCGGCCGGACGTGAGGGGCGTGGGGATAATTGACTTTTCCCGAAAGGACTTTTTGATGCTTCAGGGAGAGCGGGCGGCCCGAACGGCGCTCCCCCTCATAAACGAGGCCCTCGAAAACGCCCGGTAACGGACCCGACCGTCAGGGCCGAAAGACCCGCACCAGAAGCAGCCTCCCACTCTCGTAGGTGACCGACGGCTCCGGGCCGCTGATGACGTTGCTCACCCCCCGGGGGGAGAGGAAGGGGAGGGTCTCACCCACGAGCGGGTATTTCAGTTCGGAGGTGGTCACTCCCGTGACCGCCTCCGACAGTGATATCAGGGAAACGGTGTCGCCCAAAGTCCCCGGGATCGGGTTTCGGCGCCCCGGAACGAGCATCACCAGCTCCTGGGCCTCGTCGACGATGCGGATATCCACGCCCCACTCCACTCCGAGGACCAGAAACGACACGTTCGCAAGCTCATGGTCCAGCCTCCCCCCCAGGGCGCCGCAGATGAAAATCTCCCCGGCGCCCCGCTCCCGGGCGAGCCTCACCGCAAGCTCCGTGTCGGTATAATCCTTCTGGGGGGGCTGGGTGATGACCTCCACCTCCCTTTCCCTTCTCATATCCCTCAGCTCGTCGGTGCGAATGGAATCCATATCGCCTATCAGCACATCCGGGAGCCTCCCCAGGGCAAGGACCGCCCCGGCGCCGCTGTCCGCGGCGATCACAAGGGAGGCGTCGTCCAGATATCGTCGATAATACCGGGGATCATCATACACCCCGCCGGAAAAAATCAGCGCCCGCACTCCATCACCCCCGTGTGAACGTGAAATGTACTAAACGTATTACCTTGCCCGACCTCTTGAACCGACCGACGCCCCCGATGTCTTCACCGCCGTCGATTTACGCTCCGTTTCATGTCACGTATCCACCCCGGCGTCGGTTTTCCTCTCGTCGAACCGGGACATCAGCCTGATGATGGGATACACGACGATCAGAGCCAGGATCACCTGGGGCACCAGATACGACGCGTTATATCCCAGGGAATAGATCCACACGCTCGATCCCTCCGGGGCGTACTCGGAGAAAAAGATCACCCCGGATATCACGTGGGAGGCATACCGAAGGAGGGTTCCCAGGATAACGCCCAGTTCCGTCAGAAACAGGTTTCGGGCCGGGATAAATCCGCCGACGCCGATAAGGGCGAACGCCAAAGGATAGTCCAGCACCAGCTGGGCCGGGTGGACCACATACGGCCCGAAGAAAAGCTGCCCCAATCCCAAAAGCAGACCGGTCAGAACCCCGGCCACTCCGCCGTAGCGGGCGGCAATGTAAAAAACCGGTATCATCTCGAGGCTCATGGAGCCGCCATAGGGCATCCTGAAGAGCTTTACGTTCGAAAGAACGATGGCCAGGGCGGCCATCAGCGCGATTTCCACCATCACGCGAACCCGGGCGATCTGCACGCTTTCATTCATGTCGTCCTCCTTGATATGCCGCATTCCGTTGACGCACACACCGGGATTCGACGGAGCAACCTTTCCACGAAAAAAGCCGCGGATACCCGCGGCCTGGTGACAACACATCTTGTATTGTTCACTTCCCTCCGCCGGAATTACCCGGATCAGGTTCTAAGGGTTGTCCCAAGGACTCTCAGTCGAAACACCCCCAGTGAAATCGTGACGCTTGATACTACAAACAAGCGCACTTTTTCGGATATCTTATATAAAAACAGGTCACCTGTCAAGGGAAACACCCCTTTTTCCTTGACACCGCCTCAATTACCATCATATACTTACGTTATAATAAAATTGGTCGGTCGGCCAATTAAGAGGCAGGGGGATGGGATTCCGTTGAGCACGGGTACAGAGTGAACCTCGGGTGCGAAACGGGATTCCCGATCGACGAAAGGGTAAGAGACGGAGGACGGATTCCCGGTGAGGGCGAGAGGACTTCCCGATTGAGGAGAGAGTAAGAAGAGGGGTAATGTGTGGCAAGCGGAGGGGAGGCCGTCCGGCGCGTCTTCGGAGAACATATTCGGCCCCATCGGACAATCGGCACATCCGACGGCCGCTGTCCGATGTCGGAAACGCTTTTTTGAAATATCACATATATGTGCCGTCCATGAAAATCGACATCGTATCCACAGCCAGCCACGACCCGAACAACCGCTACCGAAAACCGGAAAAGGTGGAGACCCTGATCAAGGCCGCCTATACCGCCATCGCCAAGAAGGGCTACGCCCAGGTCTCCCTCAGGGACATCGCCGACGAGGCGGGGGTCAATAAGTCCCTCTTGCACTACTACTTCAAGGACAAGGACGAGCTGGTCATGGCGGTGTACCGTCATGTGGTCCTGGAAATCCATAGCATCATCGCCCGGGTGGCGGCACTGCCGATCAGCACCGTGGAAAAGCTCCGGCGGGGGTTTCAGGAATTGCTTTCGTTCACCGAGGAGAAGCCGGAGTGGATCGTGGTGGTGATGGACCTTACCGTCTACGGCGTCCAAAAGGACGACAGCAGACTGGACATATTCACCATGCACGAGCAGCTCAAGGAGATCATCTGCGGGGGCTTGAGGGAGGCGAAACGAAACGGCGAGATTCGAGACGATTTCGACGAAGCGGTGATAGCCACCCTGTCGGTGGCCCTGGGGAACGGTCTGGCGCTTTTATACTGCATCGCCCGGGAGACCACCGATCTCGGCACCGCCTACGGATATTTCACCGCCATGCTCAGGGATTTTATATCCGACAATGAGGCGGAAACACGCCGGGCGTCGATCGAGGGATGAAAACCGACGGGATCACACACATATTTTTCAGGCATGATGTAAATAACCATATTGCGACTATACTATGAACGTCCTATTATCATAAAACTGTTTATTACACGAGGTATGAAGCCATGACCGAGCCGGCCCGAACTTTTTACTCGAACCGAGACGAAAACGGGGAGCAAAAACGCTCCGATCGGTTCGCCCGTATAAAACAGGCCCTTCTCACATCGCCCATACACCTGTGTATCGAACGGGCGCATCTCGTGACCGACTACTTCCGGCATCATGACCGGCCGTCCGAGCCGATGATCGTCAGGAAGGCCGGCGCCCTGGCCCACATCCTGAGTGAAAAATCGGCGAAAATCTTTCCGGACGAGCTCATCGTCGGCAATGTGGGCGCGTTCCGCAAATCCGCAATCATCCAGCCCGAGCTGTCCGGGGTCTTCGTCAACCAGGAAATTCTCTGGATCGGCCGAAGAAAAACCACCCCTTTCCAGATATCCTGGAGGGATCGGTTTACACTGATCTTCCGCATCATCCCCTACTGGCTCTTTCGAAACATGGTCGTCCGGGCCTTTCTTCCCACGCGGGAGACGAGAGAGGCCCGCGGCCTCACCCGCCGTCCCAAAAGGCTTTTACGCTACGTCACCGAGCAGCTCAGCCCGGCATACTACCTCATCAATGTGGCGGCGGGCATCGGGCATTTCATCCCGAACTACGAAAAGATCATCAAGAAAGGGGTGACCGGGTGCCTGGCCGAGCTGGAGGGAAGAGATGACCCCTTCTCCCGGGCCGCCCGCATCGCCTGCCGGGGACTGGTGAGTTTTTCCCGCAACCTGGCCGATGAGGCCGATCGCCTTGCAGCATCCGAACAGGACGAAACCAGGAAGCGGGAACTTCTGGAGATCGCCCGAATCACCCGGCGGGTGCCGGAGCACCCCGCCGAGACGTTCCACGAGGCGGTAGAGGCCCTGTGGCTGGCCCACATGACGGTGTGCCTGGAGGGAATCAACTCCGCGGTCTCCTTCGGCCGCATCGACCAGTTCCTCTATCCCTACTACAAGAGGGACATAGAGCGGGGCACCATCACACCGGATGAGGCCAGGGAGCTGATCCTCTGCTTTTCCGCCAAGTGCACCGAGCACGTCTTTCACGTCTCCCAGGCCGTCAGCAAGTATCACGGAGGCTTCCTTGTGGTGCAGGCCGCCATTGTGGGCGGAGTGGACCGGGCCGGGAACGACGCCGTCAACGAGCTGACCTGGCTGTTCCTGGACGTGATGGAACAATCGGGCCTGAGGGACCCGAACTACCAGGCGAGAATGCACAAAGACTCCCCCCTCCCCTACCTCCACCGTGCGGTGGAGGTGGCCCGCCGGGGCAACGGCGTTCCCGCATTTTTTTCGGACGACATATCCATAGAAACCCTTCTGGCCCACGGCTACCCCCTGGAGGACGCACGGGACTACGGCGTTGTGGGCTGCGTGGAGCTGGCGGTGCCGGGGAAGAGCTTCCTCTCCACCGATACCGCCCTCTTCAACCTCCCCCTGTGCCTGGAGCTGGCGCTGAACCGGGGCAGACGTTTCGGGAAGAGGAAACGGGTGGGCGCGGACACGCCGGACCCAAGGGCGTTCCGATCCATGGATGATGTTGTCGGTGCATTCACGGCCCAGGTCGAATTCATGGTCGAGCGGATGGTCGACGACCTCGCCATCATCGACGCCGGAAACCGGGACTATCACCCCACCCCGTTTTCGTCCCTCCTGGTGGACGGCTGCAGTGATTCCGGACAGGATGTGACCGAGGGCGGGGCGATCTACAACGGCAGCGGCGTACAGGGGGTGGGCATCGCCGATACCGCCGACGCCCTGGCGGCCCTGGACGCGGTGGTATTTGCGGAAAAAACCACCGCCCTCACCGATGTCGTCCGTGCCCTGAAGCGAAACTTCAGGGGAAACGATGCACTCCGGGCGCGGCTCCTCTCCGCGCCGAAATTCGGAAACGATACCGAGCTTCCCGACCGCTACGCGGACCTGGCGGCCCATACCTATCATACGGCGTTGACCCGATACGTGAACGTCCGGGGCGGGGGATACGTCGCCGGGTTCTATTCCTCCACGTCCCACGTCGCCTTCGGCGAAAAGACCGGGGCCTCCCCCTCGGGGCGGAGTGCGGGGACGTCGTTCGCCGCCAGCCTCGGCGCCGCCAACGGCATGGATCGCCTGGGCCCCACGGCGCTGCTTAACTCCGTGGCGAGAGTGGACGCGAGACTTGCCGCAAACGGCTACGCCACCAACCTCAGGTTCGATCCGGGAGTTGTCTCGGGAGACGACGGGGTGTCGCTCCTCTCGTCCCTCATTCGGGGATTCTTCGAGGAGGGGGGTATGGAGGTGCAGTTCAACATCCTGGATCCGGAGGAGCTTATCAAAGCCAGGAACAATCCGGGCATGTATCCGGGACTGGTGGTCCGGGTGGCCGGATACTGCGCCTATTTCGACGATCTTCCGGATATCGTCAAGGACGAGATCATCAATCGCACCCGGCTCTCTTTTTCCGGCCGGGGAAGCGTTCAGTAGGTGAAAAAGCGCGCGGACGCGCGCAAAGATAAACGGAACAGTGACACACACTACATGAAAAGGAGGAGACAATGGCACAGGCACAATGTCATGTGACTCCGAAGGACATCTGGTCACCCTCCCGAACCCTGTCCGATCGAGTTCGAAGACTGCGGGAGGAATACTTCAGCTTCAATGATCGTCCCTATTTCAGGAACGAGGTTATGCCCTTTACCAACGGGACGGAATGGGACATGGTGTTCCCCTTCCACAACTTCGGCGTGGTTCCCGAGGTCTACCCCTTCAATCCCTGTTTTTCGGACAGCCTTCTGGCCTGTGCGAAAACCGTGAAAGAAGACGACCTGCCTAAGGATTTCTGGAGCCGGTCCCGCCCGAAACGGCGGGCGACCTTCTTCCGGACGGTGCTGGAAAAGTACCTGCCGGTACATATCCTGGAAGGCGAGCTGATTGTGGGCGGCCAGTTCAGTACGGCCCTTTCCCGGTCCCTGAACAAGAAGGAAGCCAAGAAATATAAAAAGCTCCACGACAAGTGGTGGAAAAAGGCGAAATGGATCAACGATGTGGGCGTGGGGAACTCATCGACCACATTCGGCCATATCATCCCCAATTACAAGAAGGTCATCCACAAGGGTTTTCAGGGCCTGATCGACGAATACAAGGCCATGATCGCCGAGACCACGGATAAGGAGAAAATCGACTATCTCGAGGCGATGATCATCGCCGCCGAGGCCCCGATCATTCTTGCCAATCGATACGCCGACGAAGCCGAGCGCCAGGCGAATGATGCAAAAGACCCGATCAGGAAGCAGGAGCTCGTCGAGATCGCCCGGATCATGAGGAAGGTCCCGGCGAATCCCGCTGAGACCTTCCACGAGGCGGTGCAGGCCCTCTGGTTCACCCACATGCTGGTCATGGCGGACGAATCCTACGTGGCCGCCGGCACCTCTCCGGGGCGCATCGACCAGTACCTGTGGCCCTATTACAAGAAAGACATCGAGGGAGGCCTCATCACAAGGGATCAGGCCAGGGAGATACTCGACTGCTACTGGATCAAGCATAACTATGCCTACGACTTCCAGGGACGCATCGGCGAAAACCAGGGCATTACCGCCGGATTCGGCCAATTGATCACCCTGGGGGGAATCGACGAAAACTATGAGGACGCCTCCAACGACCTGACCTGGCTGATGCTCGACGTCATCGAGGAGATGAACCTCCTGGAGCCGAAGCCGAACATTCGCATACACAACAAGACCCCCGACGACCTGCTCAGGCGGATTTCCGAGCTGGTGGCCAACGCCCAGGGCTCTCCGTTTCTCATCAACTTCGACGAAAACTCCATCCGCGGCCTCCGCTGGCAGGGTCTGCCCGAAGATCGCCTGTGGGACTACGCCCCGGTGGGGTGTCTTGAAAACACGCTGCAGGGCGACGACCGCTCCGGAACGGTGGATGTGAACATGAACATCGCCAAGGCGGTGGAGCTGACCCTCAACAACGGCGTGGACATGCTGACAAAGGAGAGAATCGGCCCGAGAACCGGTAATCCCCGAAAATTCAAAAACTTCGATCAATTCATGGCCGCGTTCAAAAAACAGCTTTTGGCCGTCATGGAATTGATGATCGATATCTACAACATGTCGGATCGACTCAGATCCACGTACGAGCCGACGGTGTACCTCTCAAACCTGGTGGACGGCTGCGCCGAGAAGGGGCGGGACGTCAACAACGCCGGCGCCCGTTACAACTTTATCACCATAGAGGGCATCTCTCTGGCCACCGCCGCAGACTCCCTTGTCGCCGTGAAGAAGCTGGTCTTTGAAGAAGGGAAGGTCACCATGGACGAGCTGATCGGCGCCATCAAGGACAACTTCGAGGGGCATGAAAAGCTCCGCCAGACCCTTATCAACAAGGCGCCCAAGTTCGGCAACGACGACGAATACGCCGATTCCATCGCCCGGGAGATTTCCCGCTTCTGGACCGAGAAATCGAGGGACTACGTCTCTCCCGGCACGAAACGGTGCTACCGGGGCGGCTATCTCTCGTGGAACTACTGGGTGGCCTATTCACCCTCCACCGCGGCGACGCCCGACGGCAGAAAAAGGGGCTCGTACCTCTCCAACGGGGTCTGCCCGGTCAACGGCGCGGACACCCAGGGCCCGACGGCGGTCACCATGAGCGTGGGAAAACTGGGCCTGGAAAGCGCCCCAAACGGCGACTCCCACACGATCAGCTTCTCCCCCTCCCTCATCCGGGACAACGAGCGTCTCGAAAAGCTGATGAGCTTTCTGAGGACATACAACGAAAAGGGGGGCACCGCGCTCCAGATAAACGTCATCGATTCCGAAACCCTCAAAGACGCCCAGAACAATCCGAAGGACTACGCAAATCTGATGGTACGGGTCACCGGCTACAACGCATACTTCACCTTCCTGGGACGAGAGATGCAAAATGAAATCATATCCCGCGTTGCAAAAGAACTCTAACGAGGCGCCGAAGGCGGTCATCTTCAACATCCAACGGTTTTCCACAGAGGACGGCCCGGGCATCCGCACCACGGTCTTCTTCAAGGGCTGTCCCCTCTCCTGCCTCTGGTGTCACAATCCCGAGGGGATCAGGCAAAAACCGGAGCTGATGTGGTATGAAAGCCGATGCATCGGCGCCCGGGACTGCCTGACGGCCTGCCCGGAAAGCGCCCTCTCGCTGACGCCGAAGGGGATGGTCATCGACCGGGAGCGCTGCACCACCTGCGGGAAATGCGAGGAAGCATGTCCCGCGGCGGCGCTGGAGGTCATCGGGAAGGAGTACACGGTGGACGAGCTCTTCTTCGAAGTCAACAAGGACGAGGCGTTCTACCGCAACTCCGGCGGCGGGGTGACCCTCGGGGGGGGCGATCCGGGCATGTTCCCCGATTTCGCATCCCGGTTTCTGGCCCGGTGCAAGGAGGCGGGGATATCGACCGCCATCGACACCACCGGCGCCTTTGCCGAAAAGGCCTACGATCCGATTCTCCCCCATACGGATTTGATCCTGTACGACCTCAAGCAGATGGACGAGGAGATGCACAAAAAGGCGACCGGTGTGGGCCTTGCCCACATCCTCAGGAATGCCGAACTCTTCGGCTCGGGAGACATCCCCATGTGGGTGCGAACGCCCATCATTCCCGGATGGACGGACCAGGAAGAGAACGTGCGCGCCGTCGCCCGGTTCATCGCCGAGAAGATGCCCGCCGTCGTGCGCTATGAGCTTCTGGCCTTCAACAACCTGTGTGTCGACAAGTACCAGCGGCTTGACAGCAGCTATAAGTTGTGCGACGCACCGCTCATCAAAAAGGAAACCATGGAAAAGCTCGCCTCGATCGCCAAGGAGAACTGGTCCGGCGACGTCCGCTGGTCCGGCGCCACCAGGCTCGAAGACGAGTGAACGTTCCATACCCATATCGACACAGGACGGGAGAAAAACAATGATTCTGCCCAAAGAACTATACGATCTCTATTCCATACCGATGATCGCCAAATTCATGGCCACCATCGACGGTGACGGAAACACGAACCTGGCCTTCATCGCCTCCATCAATACCTGGGAGGAAAAATCGGACTTCATCATCTTCGGTGAATTCCTGATGTGGAAGTCCCTTGAAAATCTCAAACGAAATAAAAAGGTCGGCACCCTGGCCATGACCGCCGACCTGGCCTTCGGCGCGGTCAACGGCGATTTCAACGACGACTTCACAAACACCGGCCCCATCTTCGACAAGATCGCCTACGACGAGATGTTCCGATACAACTCCTACACAAAAATCAGGAAATCGGGCACCATCGCCATCAGGGAGTACGTCATGCCGAGACAGATAGGCAAGCTCTCCATCGTCTCGGACATGTTCCAGGCCAAGGGAAAGCGAAAGAAGCTTGAGGGAAAAGACGGGGTGAACATCCCCCTGACCGTCAAGAAGAAATTCGACCTGATGCAGGCCGTCAAGGCGGTCTCCTTCATGGCCGACGGGAAAGAGTATCCCACGATTGTACCGGTGATGTCGATATTTCCCATCGACGGAAAATCGCTGGTCTTCAAATCGTCGGGATACAACGAGGAGCTGAAGGGGCTGAAGAACGGCCAGCACGTCGCCGTCATGGTCCTGACGATGGATCCCATCGCCTACCAGGTCAAGGGTCGGGTTGACTCCTTCGACGGCTCCTACGGCAAGATCATCATCGAGGAGGCGTTCAGCTCGTCACCGCCCCTTGCGGGAGAGAAGATCGCCTGATCGGCCGAGAGGCTGGGGGCGGAAATCGTCTTATCACGAATCCCGCGCCCCTCATCTGTGAAACAAAGAAATCAAAAATCCCGGGGGATGCCCTCCGGGATTTTTTTCAGGTTGAAATTAAAAAAAACTGTACTTTTTTGATTATCATTAGAAACTAAATATATTATTAATTGAAATTATTTCTTGACATTGCTCACGTAACGGTATATACCTACAGCAAAAATACATACGAGCCGGGTGGAAATCAACGTCCATATCCCATTCTTCACGCTTCTCCTCTCCTCTCTTCTCTTCATGCAAGACCTGAAGTGCACATAGCATTATCTTGATGATCACCCGATATCATTTTCTCCCATATTTTATCTTGAGCAATACATTCACGGGATTGACTCGAAAGAATAGTTCATTAGTAACTTTCTCTGTCATCTTAATAAAAAATGTCTTGTCATATTGAACTCAATACTTTTATCACCCATGGCACTTTCCTTTCACATAGTCCCTCCCGTAAAAAACTAACATTTCTTTTCCTATACAGGACCTCATGACCGAACGAGCTATTTCTATCGGATATCGAAAAAAGTTGGCGGTATATATACTTGCCCCCTTGGCCCTGGGCGTGTGTCTTTCAAACCTCATCACGTATATCATGTACATACGGGGTGGATCGACGATCCACTCCCCGGCCATATTGGAAAACGGCATACCCTGGGTCTTGGGTATTGCCATTGTCATCATCCTGCTTTCCGGGAAGAACCGATTAGACCGGCTCGACACGATACTGGTCGGCCTGGCGCTTCTCTCCGCCGGTGTCCCCCAGGTTCTCTCTTTCGCAATCGCGATGAATAAATTCTCGATCATCGAATGGGAGAGGGAAAAAGCCGTGGCGCTCTTGCTTCTGCTACAGATCGCTTTTTTTTCTTTCTCGCACCTTCTGTTGGCGATTCGACACGGCCGAAGCCCTGTGAAGAAGCATCTCCTCCTGCGATCCCCGTCAGCTTTCGCCCGCAGCGTGGTCGCCGGATCGGTAATCGTCTTCATAGGCGTTCTCATAGCCTTCGCCTCCCGCCTTCACGTCTTGGATCTTCTCGTGTTGCCGCTTATCATCGGCGGCGTTTCCCTGTGGGCGGCGGGAGACGCCGCGTGTGTCGATCGCTTTCCGTCCACCAATACCTTTTTCTTTCTCTTGGGAGTTGTTTTCTGGTTCACACACGAGCTTATTTCCAGCGCATACTATCTCTCGGCAAGCGGCTGTCACGCCACGGCGGTAATCGATACTCTGTGTCGGTTTTCCTCCGCCTTCCTCTATCAGCCATCCTTCCTGTTGCTTTCACTCAGCGTGTACCGGTTCGACGGTGAATAGCTTTCTGTCTCGTCTACGCATTTATAAGATTGCCGTCGTTTGCTCGCTTGAGTATAATAATCCATGAAACCATTCGACCGGGGTCGAACGAGACTGCTTCACCGGAGTCCCCTTTTCGAATACATACAAAAAGGTCCGGGTATGTGGATATAATAAATGGAGGAATACATAGTGTCGAACCTAAACAGCCTCCCGGTTTCCAGGAGCAAGAAGGTCCTGGTCTTCGTCCTTTTAGGTCTCATTCTTCTCGTAGCCGGGACGTTTTTCGCCGTGGACTGGATGAACTATCTCTACGGTCTTTCGAATCTCTATACCTCCTACGCCAAGGGATTCGTTTCACTCCTGTGCGCCGTCATCGCCTGGATGATCGGGATGAACTTCGTCGACCGCAAGGACGCCCTGCTGTTGAAGCTGGCGTTTTTGTGCATCGTCCCCACCGATATACTGATGGGGATCGTGGCCGTCAACTCGAAGGCGTCCCAGGCCACAATTCTCACCGCCTTCATCATCGGCGCCGTCCTCTCCATCATCGCCCACGCCCTCCTCATCATCCGTCACGGCAGGGGGTTCGGCTGGGTACGGCCCTCCAAATCGGGCCGGCCGGTGACCTCGGCCCTCGCCCTGCCGCTCTTCTTCGTCGCGGTGGGGGCGGTCACGTTTCTCCTGTTGGCCGACGGGCTGGCGAATGTGGGACTCTTCTACCCCGGCCTCGCGTACGTGATCATCATCGTCGTGTCACTCTGGGTGGCGTGGGAAGCGGTCAGGAACCGGCTCTATCCGAAGATGAACGCGTTGATGATCGCCCTGGCCATCACCAGCTGGTTCATCACCGAGATCATCGGCTCCATCTACAACATCCAGATCGGCACCGTCTCGTTTATCTCCTTCAACATCGTGTGGGTCTTCTATACCCCCACGGTCGTGCTCCTCGCCCTGAGCGGGTACCGATGGAAAAAGGAGGAAGGATGGAAGGCGTAATGAACTTTCTAAGTGGGGGCTGCACGATATGATACGATCTCGATCGACCGCATCGTGGCGGCGCATCATTGTGTCGTTGATGTGGGTTTCGATGATATGTACGCCGATAATCGCCTCCGCCCAGGCCCTGAACACGAAGGAGATTCCCGTGGAGTGCGACTGCCTGGCGGAGGATACCTGGGAGGCGGTAAAATGGGTCGTCAGCGAACGATACCCGGTGGCGATTCTCGACAAGACCGAGGGACGAATCGAGACCGAGTGGTACTCCCACGGCGGGGGAGGCGTGTATGAATATCGCTTCGTCATCGATGTGACCGACGATCTCATCGTCATCACCGCCGAGGGCCGTTACGCCGAAGACAAACGACGCACCCCCGCCTGTGACACAGCTGGTCTCCGGGAGCTCGCCCTGGCCGTCGATGGACGGGTCAACTGAGGCGGGCCCTGCGAGACCGGTGAAACCGGCACAGAAAACGGGCCGATGTGACGACACATCGGCCCGTTTTTTTTGTTTCAAATCCGCCGCAGCGGATTCATTTCGCTTTTCGCTTTACTTCTTGGCCGGCCCGATGGGGAGTACGACCTTTCCGAAGGTGGTGTTGATGATGCCCGCGGCGGAGGTATACCAGGCGGCTACGGCCGTGGCAACACCCACGTATCCGCCGATCATGTTGAATTTCGGGTCGCCGAAGTGGCCGATATCGAGCAGGATGAATGTCACCAGGAGCAGGGTGAAGGTGACCAGCAGCGCCTTGTTGGTCTTGATGCTGCCGATCCACATGTAGAACGTGAAGATGGTCCACGCCGTCAGGAACCAGGCCAGGATCATTCTGGCGCTTTCGACTTCTGCGGAAATCAGGCCCTTCGTGAAGAAGATCGGGATGAGTGCCAGGCTCACCCAGAAGCTGCCATAGGAGACGAAGGCGGTGGCGCCGAAGACGTTTCTTGTCTTATACTCCCACATGCCCGCCAGGATCTGGGCAAGGCCGCCGAATATCAGTGCCGAGGTGAGCCACACGTGGGCGGCGTTACCACCGATGATGCCGGCGTTGTGCATGCTCAACAGGAAGGTCGTCAGGGCGAAACAGTTCAGCCCCAGGGGACCCGGATCCGCGGGAGACAGGCTCTCGAAACCCGCAACTTCAACCTTGGTAATGTCTTGTGCCATTCTCAAAAGCTCCTTGAATAAAGGATTAATAAACTGGTATCTCAAACCGGGTATCGGTTTTCATACAAGCGGTGAAAAAATGTTTCGGATATTATAAGGGTGAAAGGTGCTGTGTCAAGATAAAAAATGAAAAAATTGACCGGCGGTCAATAAAACCGCCGGTAAGAGTAAAAAAACGTCTGTATGGCATAAAATTCCGGGCAAACGGCCCCCTGTTATCCCTTTTTTCCCTCCGCCTCCAGTACCTCCCGGGCCTCCGGCGCTACGGCGAATATCTGCTCAATGGTGCCGCAGGCAAAATCGGCGCAGGCGCCGCAGTGCACAACACCCCGCTTCACCGCGCACTTCCGGACGGCGCACACGGCACAGTGGGCGCACTTCTTCCCCTCAACCAGGCAGCCGTCGCACCAGACGTCTTCAACCTGCACGTTCACGCCGTACTCCTTCGACCAGAGTGCCGCCGTTTCCTGTGCACCGGCAAGATCGTCGGCCTGGGTTGCCTGGTAGGCGGGGCAATCGGTGCATATCAATCCACAGAATGCAATCATTCGATCCATACTCTCCTCCTTTTTTCAGCGAGCGCTCCGGGCCGCGGACAGCATGTGGTACCGACCGATCTGTTCCATGGTGACGATTCCCACAAGTGTATCCTGTCGCATCACCGGCATCATGGAGATGCGCTTTTCGCTCATCTCCTTGTAAAGCGTAACCAACTTCGTATTTTCCGTGGTGACGTCGAATTCCCTGTTCATCACATCGGCGATACGGTCGGCCTCCCTCCCCTCGGCGATTCCCTGTATGATATCCTCCCGGGTAAGCACGCCGATGAGGGAATCCCCGAAAAGCACCGGGAAATTCCCCTGAAGCGTATGCAGAAAGGCCTCCGATGCCGTCTTGATGGTGTCGTTCGGGGAAAACGAGACAAAATCCTTCAGCATCACCTCTTTTACCGGCGCGTCGGCCAGGGCCGTGCGCATGGCCCAGACACGCTCCTCGCCCTCGGCGCCGATGTATATAAACACGGCGATCAATGCCAGCCACCAGTTATAGAGTATCCCGGTCAAAAAGAGGACGATGGCCAGCATCTGCCCGATGAACACGGCGATGCGGGTGGCTTTCATGTGCTCCATGAACATACCCAGGATGCCCCGCAGAACCCGTCCCCCGTCCATAGGGAAGGCGGGTATGATATTGAAAGCCGCCAGAATCAGGTTGATCCAGAACAGGTTCAGCACCAGATTCCCGTCGAAAAACGACTCCCCGCTCCAGAATGTAATGGGAGTCTCCGTCGCCGCGAGCACGCCCAGCAAAATCCCCGACACGGCGATGCTGGCCAGGGGACCGGCAATGGAGATGAGAATCTCCTGCTTCGGATCGTCGGGTATCTCGTCCATCTGCGCCATGCCCCCGATGGGAAGGAGGATGATCGAGCGAACCCGGTGGCCGAAGTGAATCGCCACCAGGCTGTGGGAAAGCTCATGAATAATAACGCAGAAAAACACGAGTATCACAAACAGAACGCCGTAGATGCTCTGGTGAAGATCATCCCCCACCAGGGCCACGAACAGCAGCAGGATGAGAAACGTGATATGTACCTTGATCGGTATGGAGAAGATGGAACCGATCTTGAATGACCATTTCATGCCTGGTTTCTCCGGATTTTTCAAACTGTTCTTTCGTGTATACTACCCCAATCGAGGGAGAAAATCACCCCCTCATTCACACACCGCGGCTTATGTGCAAACACCTATCGGCATGGGATATCCACCGGTGTTCTCCATGGAAACATGAACGGTGATCCCGGGGCCGGTCGTCCTATAACTCCGGCAGCGAGTCGGAATAGCTCTGTATCTCCTCGAGGACCTTTCTCACCTGCTGTTCATCTTCGCCCACGGCCCGGATGACCAGGGTTTTGGCGCCGTATGTCGGATACGATCCGACCGACACGCCGGGAAAATCCTCGTTGAGCTTGGCTATCAGGTGGGCGATACGGGCCTCCACCTCGGACAGGACGATCTCGTCAATAAAGCGATTGTGGTTCGGCCGTATGTACCTGTTTTCTATCTGGTCGGTGAAGATGGTCTTGAGCTCCTGGGGCACCCCGGGAAGCACGAAGATGCGGGTATCCCCCACGGTATCGGTCACGCCGGGGCAGAAGCCGGCTTTGTTCTCCAGCACCGTCGAGCCTTCTATGACCGTCGCCATCTTTCTGACGGCGTCGTTTACCTCCATCTTCTGTTTGATAAATCCCTTCTCCATGAGAAACGTCGAGAGATATTCCATGTGACTCAGGGCCTCGTCGGATACCACACACCTTCTCTCCAGGGCGTCCCCCACGGCACTCATGGTCACATCGTCCGGCGTGGCGCCCAGGCCGCCGCAGATGAACAGGTAGTCCACGCGACCGACGCACTCCCGTATCAGTCCGGACAATGCGTTTCTGTCGTCGCCGATGATGATCACCCGCTCAAGGTCTTCGCCCAGGAAGAACAGGCGCTGGGCCATCCATCGGGTGTTCGTGTCCTGGATGTGTCCGGTGAGAATCTCGTTTCCGATGGTGATGATAATGGTCGACATATATTGCTCCGTGTCTGAATGTCTCTCTCGAAATACAATCTCCGCCTCACCCTTTGGAAATGAGCGGCGAGCACCGTTTTACTTCCGTGTAAAGATATCCCGGTCCGCTTTTCGTTTTTCTCCCCCGCGAAGGTCCGGGCGTTTGCTCACACCGCCGCCCTTGTCCCCGATCGAAAAGGGAGAAACGGTGGAATCGCACGTCCACCTTCGACGGTGTCGGCGCCGCGGCGCCGTCCGTGAGTCTATTTCCTGGCGATTATCTGGGCAATCGCCTTCACCTGTCGATTCTCGACGACGATTCCCTCCCGGTAGAACAGGATGTACATCCCACGGCATAGGCCGAGAAGCTCGTTTTCGTCGAGGTAATGATCGGGGTTGCTCTTGGATGTATATCCCCGATGGTGTTTCGTGAACGTCTCAAACACCAGGTAGCCGCCCTCCTTCAGCCCCGCGATCAGTTCATTCAGGAGCCCGCGATCGAGGTAGTAAAAGCACACGATCAGATCATAGCGGCGGGGTTTGACTATGTATTCGGTCAGGTCGGCCTGTATCAGGTTGACCCTCCCCCTGATGCCGCCGCCCGCTCCCTTCAGGAGCCGATCGGCCATGAGGAGGCCCTCTCGGGAGTTATCGACCGCATCCACGATGAATCCTCGGCGGGCGAGAAACGCCGCGTTTCTTCCCGGACCCGAGGCCACATCCAGCGCCCTGCCTTCCGGAAACAGGGCGATATGATCCCTCAACAATCTGGACGGACGACTCCACACCATTGGGTCCTCCAGGGCGAAACGCTTGTCCCAGCGGGTATGAAGACACGGTATGCCGTTTTTTTCCCCCAGAAATCCCTCCAATATGGAACATCGCACATGCGATATGGTACAATACCGCAGTTAGAGTATCATACTCGATATAAAATGAAAACGGCAAAAACGGGGGATGTGGCTATGATAGAGGCCGCAGCAAAGCTGATAGAGACATCCAGGCGCATAATCGCCTTTACCGGGGCGGGAATCAGCACCGAGGCGGGAATCCCCGATTTCAGGAGCCCCGACACCGGGCTGTGGGAAACCACCGGTAAGCTCACCCAGCTCATCGCGTTTACGTCACTCGGATTCCGCCTGTTTCCGGGGGCGTTCTACCGCCGGGGCCTTCCGCTGCTCACCACCCTCATGAGCGCCGAGCCCACCCGCGCCCACCGTTTTCTGGCGAAGTTGGAGGAGGAGGGAAAGCTCTCGGCGGTGATCACCCAGAATATCGATGGGCTGCACCAGACGGCGGGAAGTCGGACGGTCTTCGAGCTTCACGGCCATCTCAGGAGCGGCTCGTGCCTGGGCTGCGGCCGGGAGTACTCCCTCGACGACCTGGCCACACATCTTGACAAAAAGCGCTTCCCACCCCGCTGTGAGGAATGCAGGGGCGTCATCAAGCCAAAAGTGGTGCTCTTCGGCGATCGTCTCCCCATGGACGATATCAGTCTCGCCTTTTATCACGCGGCGAGGGCGGACCTGTGTATCGTGATGGGATCGTCACTGACGGTGATTCCCGCGGCACACATCCCTGCGGCGGCGATCGAGAGCGGCGCTCGTCTGATCATCATCAACCGCACCCCCACGCCCCTCGATGGGAGGGCGGACGTCGTCATCCGGGGGGGCCTTGAGGAGACAGCGGACGCCATCACCGACGCCCGAAGGGGTGCCTACTCGTAGAACGGATCGGGAGCAATTCTCACATAGGCGATGTCCTTCGCAAGGGGCACACCGTCTCTTTGAACCTCAAACGTGATGACCACCCTCCCGGTCACCCGCGCCCGGATTCCCACACCGCCCGGCGGCGACCAGCTTCCCCGGGGCGGAATCGGATCGATGTCCCCGCCCAGGTACGACAGGTCTATCTGATACGTCGGATGCATCCTGACCGAGAATTCCAGACCATCCAGCGTTTCGTCGGTCAGATTGACGACCGAGACGTACATCCTCGTCGGATCGTCCACGTTCAAAACGACGTTCGGATTGACCACTTCCACCCGGACCACGGGTGATTCGACTCCCTCTCCCTTCACCGCCATCGGCGCGCACGAGGCCACGATGAATAGGCCCACAAGCGCCGGGATAATACAATACTTTCTGAGAATCATACCGGCTTCCTCCTTTGTATCAGTATACCACCTGCGGGGCCGTTCATCGAGATATGGATTTTCCGCCGTTTATATATTCTTGACACCCGGCCCGACTCCCGTTAGACTTAAAAAGATACAGTCCCCTTAAAAGGAATATAGCTATTATGTACTTCGCCGGCGTGGACCTGGGCTCACTCACCGCCAAGGCGGTCATCATCACAAACGGGGAGATCGTCTGCCACCGGGTGATCCAGTCCGGATACAACAGCACGGAAAACGCGCACCGGGTCATGAACGCATGTCTCGAAGAGACGACGCTCACCCTCGACGACCTGGAATATATCATCTCCACCGGTTACGGCCGGGTCAATGTCCCCTTCGCCCACAAACAGGTCACGGAGATCACCTGCCACGCCAAGGGGGCGAATTATCTCTTCCCACAGGCTCGAACCGTCATAGATATCGGCGGACAGGATTCCAAGGCCATGTCCATCGACGGGACCGGCCGGGTGAAGGACTTCGTCATGAACGAAAAGTGCGCCGCCGGAACGGGGCGGTTCCTGGAGGTGATGGCCCACGCCCTGGAGGTGGATCTCGACAGCTTCGGCTCCCTCTCACTGACCTCGGAACACCCTGCGAAAATATCGAGCATGTGCACCGTCTTCGCCGAAAGCGAGGTCATCTCTCAGATCGCCCAGGGCCTCCCCAAACAGGACATCATCGCCGGCATCCACGACGCCATCACCAGCCGCGTCGCCTCCATGGCCCGCCGGGTGCCCATCGCCGACGACGTGGTCCTGACCGGCGGGGTTTCCAAGAACGTGGGCGTCGTCCGGGCGCTGTCGAAAAATCTCGGGTACGATATCCATATTTCTGAACTCTCCCAGATCGCCGGGGCCCTGGGGGCGGCGCTCCTCGCCCGGGAGGCCGGGGAAAAAGCCGCGGACTGACGGCAAATATTAAGGGGTGGGGAAAATAACCCGCCGCTCGTTTATACAGCATATATACAAATAAAATATTTTTAAGGAATACTTTCCATACGCTCAATCGTCATCCGGCGGTCTCTCACCTTTTTTAACCGAATCGATTATCGAGACCCTCTATGCTTTCTTATGTATGTCGGTGCGCATACAAAACAGTATGAGGAGGAGTGGGTCATGCGTAACGTTCGTTTTTTTGGGAGCATGTTCGCCTGTGCGATAATCCTTTTGGGCGCCGTGTTCTTCTGCCCAAAAACCTACGCCGGAGACGTCTTCCGCCTCTGGAGCGGGGATACAATGCTCCGGGGTGCAAACATTCATCTCCGCAGGGTTTACCCGGAGCTGGACGGCACAGAATATATGGGAGGCGGCCCCATCGGCCCGCCCTTTACCCAGGCGGATTTCGATCGTCTATCGGCCCTGGGGGCAAATTACGTCAACATCTCCCACCCGGGGATTTATACGGAAACGCCCCCCTACGAACCCGATCCCGCGATGGTGGAACACCTGGATGGACTCATTGAGATGGCAAAAAAGGCGGACCTCTTCGTGGTCGTCAGTTTTCGCACCGGCCCCGGCAGGAGCGAGTTCACATTCTACTACGGCGACGAGGGGTGGTTTCCCGCATCATATATCAACAACAGCGTCTGGGACGATCCCGAAGCACAGGAAGGATGGGCCGCAATGTGGCGTTACACCGCCGAGCGCTACCGGGACAATCCGGTTATTGCGGGCTTTGACCTGATGGTGGAGCCGAACATCAACGAGGTGTATGATATCTGGGAGCCGGAGGAATTCTACGCCCGGTTCAAGGGCACATCCGTGGACTGGAACCGGATGTATCCGCCCATCGTCTCGGCCATCCGGGAGGTCGATCCGACAGTCCCGATCCTGGTGGGGGGAATGTCCTACAGCGCCGTCGAATGGCTCCCCTGGCTTGTGCCGATGGACGATCCCCATATCGTCTACACCGTCCATCAATACGCCCCCTTTGAATATACCCACCAGGGAAAGCGAAAGAATATCCTCTATCCCGGCTCCCTGGATACGGACTGGGACGGGACGAAGGAGGACTTCAGCCGGGAGTGGATCGACACCCTCATGGACACCGTGCGGCGATACCAGAGCGATCATAATGTTGCGGTCGCGGTCAATGAGTTCGGCGTGGTCCGCTGGGTCCCCGGCGGGGCGGCGTTCCTGTCCGACCAGATGGATGTCTTCGAATCGATGGGGATGAACCACGCGATCTGGGCCTGGCACGCCGCGTGGGAGCCCTATGCCGACAACGACGACTTCAACTTCCTGTTCGGCCCGGACCCGTCCTGCCACATAGAAAACCCGGGAAACGAATTGATATCCGTCATAACATCATTCTGGGAGAAAAACAGTGTCCGTCCCTCCACCTTCCGCTGACGATACGCGGGACGCCCGCTGTACCTGGGCGATGGGGGAATACCTCGCCCCCTACCACGATACCGAGTGGGGGGCCTTTACCATGGATGATCGGGCGCATTTCGAGCACCTGAGCCTGGAGGGGTTTCAATCCGGCCTGAGCTGGACGACGATCCTGAAAAAGCGGGGTCATCTCAATAGAATCTTCGCCGACTTCGACCCGGCGGCCGTGGCGGAATTCGACGAAAATAGTGTTGAGAAGATTCTCCAGGATCCCGGCGGCATTCGAAACCGACGGAAGGTCAACTCCGTGCTGAACAACGCCCGGAGAGTGCTTGAGATTCAAGAGCGGGAGGGCTCCTTCGGCGGCTTCCTTTTCGAGGCATTCGGGGGGAAGGTCGTGGTCAACCGCTTCACGAAGGACTCGGAGATTCCCCCCCACACTGAAAAATCCACGCGGCTTGCGAAAATCCTCAAGAAGGAGGGCTTTTCCTTCGTCGGCCCCACCACCGTCTACGCCCACCTCCAGTCGATGGGATTCGTCAACGATCACCTGACAAGCTGTTTTCGCAGACAGATGATCATCGACGCTCTGACCGTCCCCTGGACCGAGACATGACACCACAACCATGCCCGAACGGTGACATCATCGACGATTGCATCGACGGTCAAAAAAGATACTTCATGGGAGGAAAAAAGGAGGATACACTTACTGAGCGGTTTCGGCGTCGTCCTTCGTGAGAGTATCGAGACCGAGGACGTCCCGGACGTTTCGGGTCGTCTCTGCATATACCTTCTCGACGTCCTCCCCCCGGAGCTCCGCCACGGCCTTCGCGGTGTGGACGACATACGCCGGCTCGTTCTGCTTGCCCCGGTGGGGCGCCGGGGTCAGAAAGGGGCTGTCGGTCTCCAGGAGGATGCGGTCGGCGGGGAGCTTCTTGACCACCCCATGCAGCGTCTTCGCCTTGGGAAACGTCACCGGGCCGGCGATCGAGATGTAAAACCCGAGGTCCATGCAGATCTTCGCGTATTTCCAGTCCCCGGAAAAACAGTGAATGATCCCCGGCACGTATGAATTTTTGTACGCGGTGAGATAGTCCAGCACCGCCTCGTGGGCGTCCCGGTCGTGGATGATCACCGGTAGGTTCAGCTCGCCGGAGAGGTGAAGAAAATCGGAAAATATCTTCATCTGCACGGCCTGGGGCGACAGGTTCCGGAAAAAATCAAGCCCGGTCTCGCCGATGCCCACCACCTTCTTATTCTGTGCGAGCTTTCGTATGCCGTCAAGGACGTGATCATCCACCTTCTTCGCATCGTGGGGATGGACCCCGATGATGGTGAAGATGTCATCGTTGGCTTCCGCAATGCGCACCGATTCCGTGGAGGAGTCAGGATCGATGCCGACGGTGACGATGGCCGAAAGCCCCGCGTTCCGGGCCCGTTCGATCACCCCGTCCCGCTCGCTCCCGGCCGCGTACATGTCCAGATGGGCGTGGGAGTCGATGAGCATATCAGGAGAGCCTCCCGCCGGGGGCCGTGTCCTTATCCACGGTCACAAGCGACATGCCGACATCGTCATCCTGGACCGCGAGCAACATCCCCTGGGACGTCACCCCCATGAGGGTCGCGGGCTTGAGATTGGCCACCACGATGATGCGTTTGCCCACGATTTCATCGGGGGAGTAAAACTCCGCAATCCCCGCCACAACGGTCCGGGGGGCGTCTTCACCCAGATCCACCGTCAGCTTCAGGAGCTTTTTCGATTTCTCGATTGGGACGGCGTCCTTCACCAGTCCCACCGCCAGCTCAACCTTCTTGAAGTCGTCGAATTCCAGCACTTCCACGGCCGCGTCCTTCTTCTGTTTCTTTTTTTGTTTCTGTTTCGGCTTTTCCGAATCCGCAGACAAGACCTTTTTCACGTCTATTCTGGGAAAGAGCGACTCTCCCACCACGACCTGGGCGCCCGGAGGGAGGCCGCCCCAACTGTCCAGCTCGTCCAGGCGTTTTTTCGAAAAATCCGCCCGCACCCCGATACGATCGAGGATATCCTCGGCGGCATTGGGCATGAAGGGGATGAGAAGCGTCCCCACGAACCGGAGCGTCTCCAGGATGTTATATATGACACGGGACAGCCGACTCTCCTGCGACGGATCCTTCTTCAGCTCCCAGGGCTGGTTTTCCACGATGTAACGGTTGGCGGCGCCGATGAGCTCCCAGATCGCTATCAGCGCCTTGTGAAACGCCAGAGACTCCATCCCCTTCTTGTATTCACTCAAGACCCGCATGGCGGTGGAGATGAGATCATCATCGGCCTCTCCTATCGGCCCCCCGGGATTTGGAACCTGACCGAGGTAGTAATTGACGGCCATGGTGAGGCTACGGCTGATGAGGTTGCCCAGGTCGTTTGCCAAATCCGCGTTGATGCGGGCGACCATCGCCTCCTCGGAAAACGAGGCGTCCAGGCCGAATACCATATCCCGGGTCAGGTAGTATCGAAAGGCGTCGAGGCCGTACTTGTCCTTGAGGGAGAGGGGGCGGACGATGTTGCCCAGGGACTTGCTCATCTTCGATTCTTCCACGTTCCAGTATCCGTGGACGTTGAGATGCTGATACGGCTCGATGTCCGCCGCCTTGAGCATCGTCGGCCAGTAGATGCCGTGGGGTTTGAGGATATCCTTCGCGATCAGGTGCTGGCAGGCCGGCCAGTATGTCTTGAATCCGTCGCCGTCCGGATAGCCGACGCCGGTGAGATAGTTTATCAAAGCATCGAACCAGACATAGCAGACGAAGTTTGTGTCGAAGGGAAGCTCGATCCCCCAATCGAGACGACTCTTGGGTCGGGAGATGCAGAGGTCCTCCAAGGGTTCTGAGAGAAACGAAAGCGCCTCGTTCCGGTAGCGCTCGGGGCGGATGAAGTCCGGATGTTTTTTGATGTGATCGATGAGCCAGTCCTGGTACGAGCCCATCTTGAAGAAATAGTTCTCCTCCTCGATGAATTCCGGCTCCACCTGATGATCGGGACACTTCCCGTCGACCAGCTCCCGCTCGGTGTAGAACCGCTCGCAGCCGGTGCAGTAGAGTCCGCCGTAGGAGGAGAAGTAGATATCCCCCTTGTCGTAGACCTTCTGCAAAATCCCCTGGACGACCTTCACGTGGTCTTTGTCTGTGGTCCTAATGAAACGGTCGTTTGTGATGGCGATCTCGGGCCACAGCGCCCGAAACTGCCCGCTGATTTCATCCGCGTATTCCTTGGGAGACACACCGCGGTCCTGGGCCGCCCGCATCACCTTGTCGCCGTGCTCGTCGGTGCCGGTCAGGAAAAAAGAGTCGTAACCGCCCAGGCGATGATATCTCGCCAGAACGTCTGCGATAATGGTCGTATACGCATGCCCGATATGGGGCGACGCATTCACGTAGTAGATCGGTGTTGTTATATAAAATTTGTTTGTATGCTCTGCAGTCACTGGGTGCTCCCTTGGGTGGTGGGGGTTCTGTTATACTTCTGGATCATTCTCTATCTGCCTGTTTTTCGCCTCGGTGTCGCACTTTTTGAGGGTCTCACCGCACAGATCCATCTCGGTGCCGTCCTCCAGAAGAACGGTCACCCGGCGCTCCAGGACGTTCTGTCGGATGACCTTGGCCTTGCCGTGCTCGGTCATGATCCGTTTTCCCAACTTCGGGATCTCCCTCTTCATTTCGAGATACGTCTCGTACTCATACTTGAGGCAGCACATGAGGCGTCCGCACACGCCCGATATCTTCGAGGGATTGAGCGAGATATTCTGATCCTTCGCCATCTTCACCGAGACCGGTTCGAAGGTGTTCAGAATCGTATTGCAGCACAGAACCCGTCCGCAGGAGCCGACGCCGCCCACCAACTTCGCCTTGTTTCTCACGCCGATCTGCCGCATCTCGATGCGTGTGCGGAACCGGGAGGCCAAATCCCTCACCAGCGCGCGAAAATCCACCCGCTGATCGGCGGTGAAATAGAAGATGATCTTGCTGCCGTCAAAGAGGTGCTCCACATCGACCAGGTGCATGTCAAGGGTGTGCTTGTCGATGCACTCGTTGCAGTATTCCCTGGCCTCGATCTCCCGGCTACTGTTCTCGGATTCTGTGGCCAGATCCTGTTCACTCGCGGGCCGAATCACCGGTTTGAGAGGACGCTCTGAATCTCCGTACTCGGTCTCCCGGGGAAGGGTCGCCACCGTCCCGATAGAGAGACCCCGCTCGGTCTCCAGTACGACCTTTTGAGAGGTGTCGAGTTCGAAATCCAGCGCGTCGAATTGATATATCTTGCCGCGTTCGCGAAAGCGCACGCCTACAATACGTTTCATCTGTTGTATTTCAGTTCCGTCAGAGTCATCAGCAAAAACGACAGGGTGATGCGCACATCTGCATTATTGACCAGCCGTGCGCGCTGTGCTTCCCGTATTTCATCGATGCACTGCATCAGGGATGCCGTCGTCGTTTCGCTCCATGCTCCTTTATGTTCATGCCAGAGGCCGCTGTCGGTCAACTCGCCCACAGCTTCGGTTTCGTGGTAGACAATCAGATCGCGATACCAGTTTAGCAGTATATCGAGAATATCAAAAAATTCAACTTTAAAGTTGGAGAGTTTTTCCACTAAAAGATCGATCTCCCCGGGATCGTCGTGCTCCATTCGGGCAAGCCCCTCGATCAGCTCACCCCTGACGGCGATCAACCCACCCTGCTTGAGCGACTGTGCCCGGGAGACGCTCCCTCGGGAAAGCGCCACCACCGGCGATTCGGGCGACTCACCCACGATCCCGGCGACGATATCCACGGGCAGCGGATTGAAGCGCACCCGCTGACATCGCGACGCAATGGTGGCGGGTAAAGCGAAAAATCGGCTCGTTATCAGAATGAAATGGGTGCCCGAGGGCGGCTCCTCCAGGGTCTTGAGAATGGCCGCCCGGCTTGATGTGGACATCATGTCCGCCGGATCGATGATGATCACCCGCACATTCCCAGAAAAAGGACGAAAAGCGATGATCTCCTCCACCTCCCGTATCATGTCGATGGGGATGTTTTTTTTCTCCTCGGGGATCTCGATGCTGATGACGTCCGGGAACATATCCCTGGCGACCCGGCGGCACGGTTCGCACTCGAAACAGGGGCGGGCACCCATGCCCCGACACACCAAGGCCTGGGCGAACCGCTTTGCCGCGGTCCGCTTTCCCACTCCCGGGGGACCGGAAAAAATCAGGGCGTGGGGAATGCGATCGGAAAAGAAGAGTCCGGAGAGAATCCCGGTAGGGCGATCCTGTCCCTCGATTCCATCCCACCTGATTGCCTGTTCACCGGCCGGTGTCATTTCCGTTTTCATCTCCTGAAATAAATCAACAAGACCCCACACGCATGCGCATGGGGTCTTTCCGTTTCGTCATCGGTACGATGTATCGATCATCACGCGCGGTCTTCGTTCCGCGGTTTTCCGGGCCCGACGATGGGACCGAGGTGCTCATCTCTATGCCGATTTATTTGGCGATAATCGTAAAATGGGCCCTGCGGTTTTTCGCCCATGCGGTCTCGTTGTGTCCCGGATCCAGGGGCATTTCCTCCCCGTAGCTGATGGTGCTCAGGCGGGTGGCGCTGATGCCGAGATTGATCAGAAAATCCCGGGCGCTCTTGGCCCGCCGATCGCCCAGGGCCAGGTTGTATTCTATCGTGCCGCGCTCATCGCAGTGACCCTCTATCTCCACGTTTACCGTGGGGTTTTCGGTCAACCACTGGGCGTTCTCCCGCAGGATTGTCTGGGCCTCCATGGTCAGTGAGGACTTATCGAATTCAAAATATATGTCCTGAAGGCCGTACAGCGTGCCGTCCAGGTATTTGCCTCCCGAGATGTCCTCACCCTCTATCACACCGGTGGGACCGACATCTTCCGTACCCATGCCGATCTCCTTAACGGTCCTGCTGCAACCCAGGCCCACCATGAGAATAACGGCAATAAAAACCATCGTGCCCACACGTATATATCGGGTCATCGGGATTCCTCCTTTGAAATATGTATATCGACGGTATGCGGTGTCTTTAACCTATAATACCATTTTCTACTATACACGAAAAACATCGAGTATCAAACACTTTTATCATTCGGTTACTTGAACTCCACCCGGGGGGACCAGGCCGGTGCGGTATCATTCCCCCCGGTTCCCGGTATCATCGTCTGGTCCGAGCCGTCGGCCCGCATCCAGTATATCCTGCTCACACCGCCCCGGGTCGAGGAAAAGGCGATGAGGTTTCCATCCGGCGACCAGGTCGGATCTTCATTGTCCCCCTTGTTTGTCAGGCGCATGGCGCCGCTGCCGTCGGTATTGATGACATATACCTGAAACAGCCCCCCGGAGATACCCACATATGCGATGGTGTCTCCCTTCGGCGACCAGGCCGGAGAAGTATTATACCCGCCGGAGTAGGTGAGGCGCCGAACGTTTCCGGTGGAAACATTCATGATGTATATCTGCGGTCCCCCTCCCCGGTTCGATGTGAAGGCGATCATGGAGCCGTCGGGAGACCAGGCGGGTGAGACATCGATGTCGCCGCTGGTGACCTTCTTCACGCCGCCCCCGCTTGCCGACATCACGTAGATATTCGCGTCGTATTCCATGGTGGAGGTGAAGGCGATCATGCTACCGGACGGGGAGTAGGACGGCGAGATATTGATCCCGTCGTACGAGGCGATGAGGGTATCGACAAACGAGGTGATATCCACGGTGAAGATGCGGGGATAGCGCTGCTTGAAGGAACAGTACACCAGCTTCGTGCCGTCCGGGGACCAGTCGGGGGAGAGATCGATGGCGTCGTTGTTGGTGCAGCGGATCTTGTTCCGGCCGTCGATGTCCATGATGTAGATTTCCTTCTCACCGTGCTGGTCGGTGGTAAACGAGATCATCGACTGAAAGATGCCCGGCTCGCCGGTGTATTCCAGCATCAGCTCATCGGCGAACTTGTGGATCATGCGGGAGAAATCTTCCTCGCCCCCCCGGTATCGCCGGCCGAAGATGAACGTGTCATTGACCACGTCGAAGAGCCGAAGCTCGACCACCAACGTATCGCCGACCTTCTCATACCCGCCTTTTATGACCGCCTCGGCCCCCAGGGACATCCAGACCCTGCTGTCGATTTTATCCACCCGATCATTCTTGTCCGGGTTCGGGGTATAGAGCGACGGATCGACCACATCGAAGATGCCCGCCATGAAAAGGTCGTCGAGAAGCACTTCCCGGCTTTCCTTGGCCAGGGTCGTGTCGTCTCCACGGCGGGCCATGTTGACAAATTCCGGCACCGCAATGGGAAACTGCGTAAAACCGGGGGCGTCGATATCGATATATACCTTTCCCACAGAGCTCTTCGCCGTCGGAAATACAAAAAATCCGATCGCCATCAGCAGTATCAAGAGAGATCTCGCCTGTTTCATATATCCTCTACTTAATTCGCGTTGAACCTGATGCCGACATCCATGCTGGCGCCGGTGTATTTTTCCGGCAGCGGCGCCAGGGGATTCGCCTTCCTGATCGCCCTGAGGGCGGTATCATCGTAATAACTGTTTCCCGAGCTCTCCTCCATCCAGACATCTACGATCGTTCCGTCCCGGGCGATGCGGATGCCCAGGACCGTCTCAAGTTCCTGGTCGAGGAGATCCTCGGGCACCGACCACATGGATCGAATGCGCTTCCAGATATCATTATAGTAGGCGGAAAATTCCATGTCCGGCACGCCGCCGGTGGGGCCGCTGGCATAGATGTTGTCGCTGCCGAAGGGGCTGCCGCCGCCGGGGGTTCCCGGCGCTGGAGTTCTCTCACCCGCCGGCGTCCCACCCCCGGGGCCGACCCCACCGCCCGCGGGAGATGCGGGCGTCGTTTTATCCTCGGCCTCCCGGGTCGCCCGCTCCGCCTCCTCCTTCGCCAGGCGTTCCCTTTCTTTCTCCTCGACCTCCCGTCGCTTCTCCTCTTCCTTCAGTTCCACATTCTTTCTGATGCTCTCAATGGCGGAGTCCAGGTCCGCCGTGGATTCCTTCTCCTCAGCCTCGTAGGACGGGGGCTCTTCCTTCGGCTCCGGCGGTTTCGCGACCGTCTCTTTTACCTCCTCCTTCTCTTTCGGCGTCTCTTCCTTTTTTTCGGCGGGAGGGGACTCCTTCTCTTTCTCCTTCATGACCAGCCCCTCGTCTTTCGAGGGTGCGGACGCCTCCTCCGGGCCGCCGACGGCCGGATCCACGGTCTTATCGATGACCTCTTCCACATCCGGTACCCCGTCCTCGCCCCCCTCGCCCGCCACATCATCGGGGACAAGGCTCACGGTATAGGGGGCGCCGTAGAGCGACACGTCATTGTCCCTGGTCATGTAAATCCCCAACAGCACAAACAGGGCCACATGGATCAGGGCCGAGATACAGATCGTCACATACACGCCCCGACGGGGGCGATCCAGTGAGGATATAATCCGCCGGTTGCGCATTACTCCTCCTCCGGGGGAGGCTCCGTCACCATCCCCACATCGACAATGCCGGCCTTCCGCAGGGCCGACATCACCTTCATTACATATCCGTAGGAGATATTCCGATCGGCCTTGAGCAGCACCTTTTTATCCGGCCACATGATGACCATCCTCTCAATCTCTCCCTTGAGGTCCTCAAGCGCAACGATCTCGCCGTCGATATAAATATATCCTTCGCTGTTGATGGTAACGGTGATGGTGGAGGTCTCTCCCGAGACGGTCTCCCCCTGTACCTGGGGGAGGTTCACATC
This sequence comes from Candidatus Zymogenaceae bacterium, assembly GCA_016931225.1. NCBI lineage: Bacteria > Deltaproteobacteria > Candidatus Zymogeniales > Candidatus Zymogenaceae > Candidatus Zymogenaceae bacterium. Next base: position 15,042 of record JAFGFE010000039.1, on the reverse strand, counting down.
CAGGCCCTCGTGGAGCATGGGCGCGGTCACCATGAAGATGATCAACAGCACCAGCATCACATCCACCAGGGGCGTGACGTTTATCTCTGAAAGAGTCCGGTAGTCTCTCTGTGGGGTCTGCATCTATCGCATTCGCTTGAGGTGCCGCTCCACGATGTTGAGATATTCAAAGGAGAAATTATCCATCTCGGTGGTCAGCACCTTGATTTTGCTGATGAAATAGTTATACGCCACGACCGCCGGGATCGCCGCGAACAGCCCCACCGCCGTGGCGATGAGGGCTTCCGAGATGCCCGCCGACACGACGGCGATGCTGGCGGAGCTCTTCACCCCGATGCCCTTGAAGGCGTTCATGATCCCCCAGACGGTGCCAAACAGCCCGATAAAGGGACAGGTGCTGCCGGTAGTGGCCAGAAACGTCAGATTGCTCTCCAGCCTGGTCACCTCTTCCATGATGTTGCGGCGCAGCACCCGCTCGATGCTCTCAACGCCGAACAGCTCCGTTCCCAGACTCCCGGCGTCCCCTTCATCGGACACCCCCGCCATCCGGGAGATGCCGCGGACCGATCGGGCCGTGGAGATCATTCGGTTGAACTCCTGATATCCGCCGCGAAAGACCTGGGCCAGGGGGCTTTTGGGGAGCTTTCGCGCCTCCTCATAGAGGAGGGACAACCGAGGATTCGTCCAGAAAATACTCAAAAACTTTTTTGACTGCGCCCGGGCGGCCCGTATGACCGCGAACTTATTAAACATTATACCCCAGGACACCACCGAAAAGACAAGGAGAATAAACAGTACCCCCTTTACCACCGGTCCGGCCTGGGAGATGGTCTCGAGGGCGCTTAATTCCACAGGGCCGCTCAAAAAAACGTCCCGGATGCTGTCGAAAAATGTCAATGTTTTATTTTTACATATAAATTAAGTTAATTTATGCGCTATTTTATACTATTTATGTTTTCAGTGTCAACAAGATTATGAAACATGTGACGCTTTTCTCTCCATGTTTCATGGATTCTTCATTTTTCGCGTGTATATCGTCCCCGCCCGTATTTATTAGTCTCCATTTTGTGGGAAATGTTCCAGAAAGACCGTGCCGAGACGGAAAGCACACATGGACACACAGCAACATCGCGGCATGTGGCACGAAAACGGCGGGAAACGTATCGGTGTCCCCCGCCGCTGTATAGATTCATCAATGTGTGTATCGCTACTCCGATCCGGACTCCATGAGCCGCTTGAGGCGCTCCTGCATGGTGGTGCGGTCGATGTCCTTCTCGGTATGGGACCACTTGAGGGCCACCGCCGCCAGGGCGATGCCGCCGCCGAGATACAACAGGTGAATCGGCTCCTCAAAACTCGTGTTCACCACAATTTTCAGGAAATTGATGATCAAAATCATCAGCACCACCTTCCCCAGGACGCTCTTCAATTCGTCGAGGGATTCGAATACGAGCCAGTTGGGCCGAATATCGTCCTGTACTTCCGCGGGATTGATCCGGGAGATAAAGAGATCATAGGTGCCCAGCCCGAAGATCAAGAGCACGATCCCGAGGAGAAAGTCGTCCACGGTGGTAATGATCTGGATGATGATGGTGTTATACAGGTTTTCGTCGATATGGGTGCCGTGGTGTATGATATGCGTTATGAACATATTGGTGAGATGGTACGTCTCGATGATGCCCATGATGAAAATCACCAGGGATCCGATGAGAAGCCCCAGTACGCCCAGCAGTATGATGACGCGAAAATTCCATAAAAATTTCTCAAGCAGACGTTCCGTGAATCCGATCAATCCCACTTTAGTCTTTGTATCTCCCATGGTACCCTGTGCTCCCGGTGGTGGTTGCTTTTACATAGTTATTATTCATATATACCGAAAAAGGCCGAAGGCCTTTTTTAATCTCGCACGTCGCGGCGCCATCTTCAGACAGCATCCCGACGGCCCTTTTTTTTCGCCCCCCCCAAAAAACCCGTTCGGGATACCACGAATATCGCCGCTCGTTATATGTGAAGGCGCCGATCGATTCGTCCCGCGACGACCTCCCTTCGGCTGTGGACGCCGTCAACACATTTCCCGGAACATCCCCCACGCCCCGTATTCACAGGACGCTTATCCCTCCGATGGTCTCATCACTCCATCACCCATCTCCCCCTCTCTCCCTCCCCCAATCGCCGGCGTTCTGATCATTTGGTTTTGAGGATATATCCCTTGGGATAACACTCGTAGGGCGGATAGTCCTCGTACACGGGCGGATAGCATTCATAGCTGTGGTACACCCGCCGGTAGGTGGGATAACACTCGTAATAGGGAACGTATTCGGTGTCGTCATAGCGGTCATAGACCAGATCATCGTCGCAGTCCGGACACGGGTATGCGGACGTGTACCCCGGAGGGGGGCATCCGGGCGTGATATAGTAATCCGCCCCCGGTGCGGACAGCGCCCATCCCGCGAGTATGCCGCAGGTCAGCGCCAATACGATGACCAATGAACGTTTCTTCATATTCCCTCCGTATTCGACTCACGAAAAGAGACAGAAATCGCACAATACCTGCCGTACGGAGCGGTATCCGGCAGTGTACATCGCCGCACCATGCAAAAAGGCGTCGATTATCGGGATACGAGCCTTTCCGTCATACCGCTATCGACCAACCCGGTAGCATTTCATCTTGCTGGGGTAGCACTGATATCCGGTGGAATAGGTTGTGCCGTCCGGATGTATTCGATAAGTGCGATAACACTTATAGCCGGACGGATAGCACTTGTAATTGCTGGCGCACCCGAATAAAAAACAGGTACATAACAGGAGCGCGCAAACCACAAGCGGTACCGATATCCTGCGAAGCATGCATAACCTCCGAAAAACAACGATGAAACGAACGCCCTGATATCTTACACCGTATTACAGAGGTCGTCAGATTGTCAAGTAAAAAATGAAACGGTTGTTTCTTTTACTATAAATAGTAATAAATCTTTATATCCTATTTTTACTCATTATTTGTTGAGTTTTTTACTCAACGTTAGTCCATCCCCTTCAATTTTATAGAAATTCCCCCTCTTTTTCCCTCATTTGCTTTGTATATAAATAAATATTTCTAATTTTCTCTTGACACACAACATATAGTACTATATCATTCATACGGTACAAAATAACGGTATCATATCCACCATACATAATCTATCAATCGTTTTCGGCTTTTTCATTCGTGTAAAGAGCTCACAGGGAGGTATTATGAGCATCGCAAAGGATTTATCGACAAAATCCGACGCATCCATCAACCAACCCCGCACACAGACACTCTTTCCCGACCTGAATATCCCCCTGCAGCATTCCGACTCCTCTCCTCCTACAGAACATGAGGACCCTTCCGCCGCACCCGATGTCGAACGGGAGACGGATGCCGAAGCCGGAGACAAGGTCGAAACCGCATCGAACACCGCAGATGAACCCGACACCATTGAGATCTCCGAGGACGAGGTTTGTGAGACGGCCGCAGAGCCCTTGAAAGAAACCGAGGAGGAAATCCTCGCCCTGATTGAAAAAGAAGAACAACGGGAATATCGGAACATCGAGCAGATGCACGTGAACCTGCTCCATGCAGAGGGGTGGAGGGCGGACCCGCCCACGGGTGACGTCCCGGATGAAGACGCCTTCTTCGAAGACTCTTTCTTTGAATCCAGCGACCTGCACGACGCCGTGGTGTCGATGAATCTATCCCACGATATCATCGATATCTCATATGAAAAGCATCCGCACGCGGGAAACGATGAGGCCCCGGCGGAAAACGAGGCACCAGACGAAGAGGACACGGCGGAGCTTTTTGAGTCCCTCCCCGAACCGGTCCTGGAAGACAACGCCATGACGGTGCTTGAGCGCCGATACCTGAAAAAGGACGACGACGGTAACGCCGTCGAGACGCCGAAAGAGATGTTCTTCCGGGTCGCCCGCAACATCGCAGGGGTGGACCGCTCCTACACACCGGATATCGACATTGACGATGTGACCCGGCAATTTTACCTGCTCATGGCCCAGCGGGATTTTCTCCCCAACTCCCCCACCCTGATGAACGCCGGGCGGGAGCTCCAGCAGCTCTCCGCCTGTTTCGTGCTGCCGGTGGAGGACTCCATGAACAGCATCTTCGAGGCGGTCAAGCACACCGCCCTTATCCACAAAAGCGGCGGCGGCACCGGCTTTTCTTTTTCCCGCCTCCGACCGAAGAACGACCGCGTCAAAAGCACCAAGGGCGTCTCGAGCGGGCCGATCTCGTTTATGACCGTGTTCGACGCCGCCACCGAGACCATCAAGCAGGGGGGTACCCGCCGGGGCGCGAACATGGGCATCCTCAAGGTGGATCACCCGGATATTACGGATTTCATCGACTGCAAGGAAGACACCACCAAGCTCAACAATTTCAACATCTCCGTGGCCGTCACCGAGGACTTCATGGATGCGGTCAAAAACGATCACACCTACCCTCTCGTCTCCCCCCGCTCCAATGAGACGGTCGATGAGCTTTCCGCCCGGGATATTTTCGACAGAATCGTCGAGAGGGCCTGGCAAAACGGTGAGCCGGGCATTGTGTTCCTGGATCGCATCAACCGGGACAATCCGACGTCCCACGTGGGGGATATCGAATCGACCAATCCCTGCGGCGAGCAGCCGCTCCTGCCGTATGAATCGTGCAATCTCGGATCGATCAACCTGGCCCGGATGGTGACGGATACAGGCTCGATAGACTTTGAGCGGCTGGGGGCCACGGTGGACAGCGCGGTCCATTTTCTCGACAACGTTATCGACGCCAACAGCTACCCGCTTCTCCAGATCGAGGAGATGACGCGGGCCAATCGGAAAATCGGCCTCGGCGTGATGGGATTCGCCGAGATGCTCATCAAGATGGACATTCCCTACAACTCGAACCTCGCCCTGGAGACCGCCGAGGACGTGATGTCATTCATCCAGCAGCGGTCCAAAGAGGCCTCCATGAAGCTTGCCATGGAGCGCGGATCGTTTCCGAACTTCTACGGAAGCACCTGGGAGCGGGACGGCTATCCGATGATGCGAAACGCCACCACAACGACCATCGCCCCCACCGGGACCATCAGCATGATCACGGGCACCAGCTCTGGGATCGAGCCGCTGTTCGCCCTCTCCTTTATCAAAAACGTCATGGACGACGACGAGCTGGTGGAGGTCAATCACCTCTTCTGCGAGCGGGCGAAAGAGGACGGTTTCTTTTCCGATGAGCTGATGTCGGCCATCGCCCGGCAGGGAGATATAAAAGACCTGGAGCATGTGCCCGATAGGGTGAAGGAGGTCTTCGTCACCGCCCACGACATCTCCCCCGAATGGCACATCAAGATGCAGGCCGCCTTCCAGAAACATACCGACAACGCGGTGTCAAAAACCGTGAATTTCCCCAAGGACGCAACCCCTCAGGACATCGCGGAGGTCTATCGCCTGGCCTTCGATCTGGGATGCAAGGGGGTGACGGTCTATCGGGATCAGAGCAGGGACGCCCAGGTCCTCAACATCGGCACGGTGAACCGGACAGATGCTCCGGACGCCGCCGTCGCGGAAGAAGAGATCCCGGTCAATGCCGTCTCCACGCCCATCCCCCGCCCCCGGGCGGACGTCACCTGGGGGACCACCCGGAAGATGAAAACCGGCTGCGGCGAACTCTACGTGACCATAAACGCCGATGAGCACGGTCTGTTCGAGGTCTTCGCCCAAATGGGCAAGGCCGGGGGGTGCTCATCGTCCCAGAACGAGACCACCGGGCGCTTGATCTCCCTGGCGCTCAGGTCGGGCATTCCCGTGGAGACCGTCATCAAACAGCTCTCGGGCATCCGCTGCCCCAACCCGATCTGGCAGAACGGGTCGCAGATACTCTCCTGTACCGACGCCATCGCAGCGGCGCTCAAGCTCTATATCGAAGACAATCGCCACCCGGAGATGGTCGAGGGGCCGTCGGATGAGGCGCCCGAGGTGAGAGTCAGCACATGCCCCGATTGCGGCGCGACCCTGTTTCACGAGAGCGGCTGTATCAGCTGCCAGGCCTGCGGCTACTCAAAGTGTTAGTACCTATATGTAAAATAACTGAAATTATCGGATATATGAAAGATCACAAAACATGGTGATTTCATTTAAAAAAGCACACCTGGAGGACGACAAAACGCTTCTCACGGACAGACAGCGATTTGTCTGCATGTTTTTCGAGGATATCTGTCACATCAAAAAGACCGCTGCGAATTTGGCCGAGTCGGGTAACAAGGCGGGTATTTCCGAAGAGATCCTGGAAAAACTGAGAGAGATAATCTGCATCTCCGAGGAAATCTCCAAGAGTGCTGCGGAAAAGATGTCAGGTATCATTCCCCGCTCAAGCGCCGACTCGAACGACTGGTCCTGACCGCTCGCGTTTCCGGATCGAACGCATATACCGTCATATCGACGGCGAATGAGGTATTATTCATAACTCATATATGCATGCGATTGCATGTTGTCGTTTTTCAACCGTACTATGAAAAGGCAAGTCCATGATACGCGAAAAGGTAATGATCTTCATCGACGGTTCCAATCTCTATCACTCCATGAACGACTACCGACAGGGATGCCGTATTGATTTTAACAAATTTATTCAGATATTACAGGGTGACCGGTATCTCGTGCGCACCTATTATTTCGGCACCCAGCACCACTCGTCCCAGAGCTCGTTTTTCGATATGCTCCAGTTTTCCGTGGACAGCATCGATGTGGAGATAAAAACCCCGAAATACGGCAAAGAAAAGGGCGTTGACGTGGCCCTGGCCATCAAATTTCTCTCCCTGGGCCTGAAGGGGGCGTTCAATATCGGAATCATCGTCAGCGGCGACGAGGACTACGTCTCCGCCATCGAGGAGGTGAAGGGCCTCGGCATCCGGGTGGAGGTGGCGTCGTTCAAGAATTCGCTGAGCACCGAACTCCGCAAGAGCTGCGACCACCTGATCACAATCGACGACTTCGTGGAGGATATCATTCTCATCGATGAGAATGATTTTAATAAGTAGGGGGCTAAAGGGGAAAAATTAGGTGTTAAATCCCCTGGAGGATTTGTAAGGAAAATCGCGTTTTCTCGCTTTCGTAGGTGACTGCGGGGATCATTCACTTGACAGAATTGATATAAAATTTCTCTGGTTTTCTCTTTCTGTATTCATCGTGAAGTGAAAGAGTTACATTGAAAATACTATCCCAAAGCTAAACAGCTTTAAACTTCATAACTGGGATCATGAGGGATTACAATACACAGCCGTGACACCAGAAATGTAAAAGGGTCTTTTTCCATTCTTCATAATATTCCCTCGCCTTTCGTCTCAGATACTATGTAGTCATATCCTCCAGAAGAACACCTTTCACATCTAAAAGCTGTCGAGACGCTTTCTCATCGCTTTCTCTATTTCCTTAAGCCCTTTCTTCGCCTCTTTTCTATCTCTATCTTCCTTTTTTCCTCCCCTTTCGCCGAGCAGTCCAAAAAGCAGGAATACGAACAGGACACCTCCGGACGAAAGGAGAATGATACCCAACCGGGTAACATCATTTCTCATAAATATTGCGCCCAAGATACAGACAACTATGATTGTCCCGATTAAAATCACATCACATGAAAGAGGAGACGCGGCGCTATCGGCGGCATCGAGATATGTGATATTGCAGTAATCTGAAACCAGCTTCCTGTTCTCTATGCCGTATCCCATTATAAAGTCGGATTTTGCCTCCTCATGGATCTCTTTCATCTCGGGAATATTTTTCCCCTTCCCTGCATAAAAGGAAGACAGAAACAGCTTCCACTTCTTTTCACCCTCTTCGATTTTTTCTAATCGCTCCTCCAACTCCTTCTTTTCATGTATGAGCCCTTTTACCCGAGAATCGATATCTTTATCTATGGGCCGAGCCGAAAGAGAACCGTCACTGAAATCGATATTATACTTGCCGCCGCAATATTTACAGGTCGCTATTTTTCCATCGGCGCCGATTTCGACGTCTGCGCCGCAGCGCTTGCACACGAAAGACGAGATATCCATGATGTCAACACGCTCCACGATACATGTTCATTAAACATCGCAACTTTAGCATGCCCCCGATTCTCCGGCAATTCAAATATCACGCCGTGTATCCCAGCGATGTGTAAAAAACGGCCGCCCCGGATTTCCCCAAACTCCTACAACCCCGCCGACCCCGCCCCTCACCTCACATCCCCCAGAATGCGATGACCTTCGCGGTAAAATCGGGGACGGAAAACTCCACCCGGTCGGTGTATCCCATCGGATCGCCGCCCACCTGCAGGGGAAGCTTGCGATCGAAGGTCATCTCCACCCGATCGGTGACGAAGTCGATCACCCTGGGGCTCCGGTAGGTCCCGTTCCACAGCTTCAAGATGTTCACCAAGGATTCGAAAACCTCAAGATCGGCGATGCGCAGGTGCATGGTGCCCCGGACCCGGTCGGCGTGAGGAAACATCCGAAACGCATACCCGAAATAGGGGATCGTGCCCGCGGCGGCGATGGATGCCGGCCCCTGGTAGATGACGTCGCTCCCCATGTCGGTGATGGAGAGATACTCCCCCTCCCGGGTGGGCTTCAGGAGCTTTTCGCCGGTGAATCGAACGGTGACCTTCGGAAGGCTTTTCTCCTTCATGATATGCGGAATCGTCCGGGAAAACACCGCGAAAAAATAACCATAGAGGCTCCCCACGAACCGCCTGAGGGGGGTGTCGGAGAGCTTTCGATTCACCTCGTAGTAGTCGTTGAGTATCCGGGCGTCCCACCCCACCCCGGCAAAGGGACACAACAGTCCGTTCACCTCCACCAACGAATAACGATAGATGGAAAAATATCCACCGTTAACCACGTGCTCAAGCTGATCCAATCCGTCCTTCACCCCCACCGCCCAGGCCCAGGCGTTTCCGGTGCCAAGCTTCAGAATCCCCACCGGCGGCCGAAGGACGCTCTTCCCCCGGCTTCTTTTCTCCTCCACCTTCCTTCGCATGATCGACAGGATGGAAACGATCGTGCCGTCCCCGCCGCCGGAAAAGACGATGTCGTATCCCCCGGCGAGGATATCCTCCATCGCATATTCCGCGTCTGTGACGGTTTCGGTGGGATAGATTGCATCATCGGGGAGAATGCGCGATAGCTTTTTGAGCAGGCGGTCGTTCGCCCACCGGGCGTTACGGTTTACAATAACGGCGACTGTGGGGAAATTTCGATTCATTGCCCTGTCCGGCCTTTTTGTCCTGCCCGGTGTTTTGGAGGAAAACCACTCTCAGGGTATGGGATTTTTTCCCCGGAGTCAAACCAAAAAACTTGACTCGAATCCCCAAAAGGTTATATCATAGGATTAAATATGTCGATATTTCGACAGACAGCACGTTCGGAGAAATGCGTGGGAGGCAGTACGATTCTGAAAATCGCCGGCATCCAGTTCGCCGCCGTTGAGGACAAAGAAAAAAACGTTAAGAAGGCGATGAAATTTGCCGATGTGGCCGTTGAAAGCGGCGCGAAGCTGATATCATTCGCCGAGCTTTTTACCACACACTGGTTTGCCCACGAGGAAAACGTCGATCCGTCCCGAGCCGTTCCCTTTGCCGAGCCGATACCCGGTCCCACCACCGAGGAATTCAGCGCCCTGGCGAAAAAGAAGGGAGTGGTGATGGTGCTCCCCATCGCGGAGCTTGAGGATGACCGGGTTTACAACTCCGCGGCGGTCATCGACGCCGACGGCTCCCTCTTGGGAACCTACCGGAAGGTACACCTGCCCCGACTCCCGCTTTGGTACGAAAAGGACTACTTTACTCCGGGAGACAGGGGATTTCCTGTCTTTACCACGCACTATCTAACCCTGGGTGTGCAGATATGCTGGGATAACTACTTCCCCGAGGGGAGCAGGATCCTGGGATTGAAGGGGGCCGAGTTGATCGTCTGCCCCACGGCGGCGGCGATGAGGACCCACGAGCGGTGGCAGACGGCCATCAGCGCAAACGCCATTGTGAATGGTCTCTTCGCCCTGCGGATCAACAGGACCGGCAGCGAAAAGGTGCAGGATTTTTACGGAGAGACCTTCTGTGTCAATCCCAGTGGAGAGCTCCTCAGCGAGCCGGCGGGCATGAACGACTCGGTATCACTGTTTGACATTGACCTGGAGGACGTACACAAGACACGGGCCATGTGGCCGTATTTCAATGACCGACGCCCCGACGTCTACTCGGAATGTGATTCATAAAAAAGGCATTATACATTATTACCACTACATAACTGTTGTGTCCGTGATTCCTGATTCCAATCCTCCGGGGTCGTGAAGGGATGGAATCTATTTTTTCATTCCATTACTAGATACGGGTGATGTCCTATGACGTTAGAAAAAAAGCTCTGCGCGGTGTGTGCCTGGAGAAGAAACTGCAAGAAAAAGTTCTCCAGTTCCTCCAGCGGAACCGGTGTGCTGTACTGCACAGATTTCACCAAAGACCTCTCCATTAAAGATGAGCCGATCGAAGAGGTCGAGAGCGTGATCGCGGAAGATCTTCAGGAAAAGAAGAAGGACAAATACTGGAAGTGGTAGCAGGCTCACGAAGGGGTGCTCACATCTTGGTTAAAGAACAACTGACGGACATTTTACGGAAATCCTTGTCCGCGTTGGCGGACGAGGGTTTCCTTCCCACATATACGTACTCCGATTCCACCATCGAACCTCAAATCGAGGTCCCAAAGGACTCGACTCACGGCGATTTCGCCTCGAACATCGCCCTGGTATTGGCATCGGCGGAGAAGAAGAATCCCCGGCAGGTGGCCGAGCGAATCGTCGCGAGCGTCAATGAGGCCGCAGACTTCATCGAAAAAATGGAGGTGGCGGGCCCCGGGTTTATCAACTTTTCCCTGAAAGATTCCTTCTGGCACCGACGCCTCGCCAACGCCATCGCCGAGGGGGAAACCTTCGGCGACTCGGATATGGGCCGCGGCGTGCGTGTGCAGGTGGAATTCGTCAGCGCCAATCCCACAGGACCCCTGCATGTGGGCCATGCCAGGGGAGCGGCGGTGGGAGACTCCCTGGCCGCCGTCCTGGAAGCCGCAGGCTTCGACGTCCAACGGGAATACTATATCAACGACGCCGGCGTCCAGATGGAAACCCTGGGGAAAAGCGTCTACGCCCGGTACCGGGAACATTTCGGCAAAGATTTTGTCTATCTCGATACCTATTATCAGGGGGAATACATCGGGGAGATCGCCCAAAAAATCGCATCGGAACAGGGGGAGCGTTTTCTTCAGATGCCGGAGGAAGAAGCGATACCCTTTTTCACCAACTTCGCCTCTCAGAATATCCTTTCCGGTATAAAACAGGACCTCTCGGACTTCGGCATCGAGTACGACGTCTGGTTTTCGGAAAAGAGCCTCTATGAATGCGAGGCGGACGGCACAAGCCAGGTGGATGCGTATATTGAGGAGTTTACCCGCCGGGGGCTCGTGTTCGAGAAAGAGGGAGCCCTCTGGTTTAACACCATCGACTACGGGGACGACAAGGATCGGGTGGTCATCAAAAGCGACGGCGAAAAGACCTATCTCGCTTCGGATATCGCCTATCATCAAAACAAATACGATCGGGGCTTTGACCGCGTGATCAATATCTGGGGGGCGGATCACCACGGATACGTCGTCAGGATGCAGGCGGCGATACGGGCCCTGGGGCGAAACGAAGGGGATCTGGTAATGATCCTCGTGCAGCTGGTCAGCCTGGTCCGTGGGGGAAAACCGATCTCCATGTCCACCAGGGCGGGGCAATTCGTCACCCTCAGGCAGCTTCTCGACGAAGTGGGATCGGACGCCGTGCGATATTTCATGCTCATGCGCAGCTACGACGCCCACTTCGATTTCGACCTGGACCTGGCCACCACCAGGTCTCAGGAAAATCCTGTTTTCTACGTCCAGTACTCCCATGCCCGTATCTGTTCCATACTTCGTCAGGCAAACGAGCAGGATATCTCCACGGACGAATGTTCGGATGACGACTTGGCCCGGCTTGTGCTGCCGGAGGAAATCGCCCTTATCAAGAAAATTCTCTATTTTCCCGACCTGGTGGAGGAGGCGGCCCGTGATCTGGCCCCTCACAAGATCACATTTTTCCTCTTCGACTTGGCCTCGCTCTTTCACAGCTACTACAACCACCACCGGGTCATCACCGAGAACCTCCCCCTCACCCGGGGGCGCCTGGCCCTGGGCGGGATGATCAAGACCGTTGTGGCCCGGGGGCTGGGACTTTTGGGGATATCCGCCCCGGAAAAAATGTGAGGATGCCGATCATACACAACACAATGTATATCGACGTACTGTGACAGGGGGTATTATATGCGATACTTTCCCGACGAAGAGGAAGACACCAAGGGAATGAGAGATTACCGCAGGGTAAGGGACACCTATGATTTTTCCATGGAGCCCAGGCATGTGGCGCTTTTGGTTGTGGTGTGCATTGTTATCTCCGTGCTGCTGTTCTCCCTGGGATACATCACCGGTCGATCCACCGCCCTGAGGGGGGGGGTCGCCCTGACGGATGATACCGGCGAGGGTGACATCATTCCCATTACGCCCCTCACCGAAGATGAGATACACCCGGAAGGGGACGAGCCGGAGATGACATTCTACGACACCCTGGGGGGTGATCCCGACGATGGGATGGTGGAGGAGGAGCTGACCGGCGGCGTGGGTCCCGGCGACGAATCAGGCAGTCCGGAAACCGGGGGGCTTGAGGACATCGCATCGCTCCCCACAGGCGGCGCGGGCGATGATCCGGATCTGAAATACTACATCCGTGTCTTCGCAACCACCGATCCGGTCAAGGCCCAGGATCTGGAAAAATCCCTCAAGGCCCTGGGATACGGCGCATACACCAAAAAGGTGGAGGACGACGCCATCAGCATCCGCATCAAATGGTTCGATACTCAAGAGGAGGCCGAGGAGGCCATAGAAGACATTGTATCCAGAGATGAATTCTCCGACTTCACACCGGAAATCGGCACCGGATACCCGTAACACCACCATTTATTTAACGGAAAACTCTGACAATGCCCAAAGTCATCATCGACGCTGAGTTATGCAAGGGATGCGGCCTGTGCACCGACGCGTGCCCGCGATCGCTCATCGCTATCGGCAAGAAAACCAACAGTCAGGGATACTTTACCGCCCAGTATATCGACAATTCGTCCGAATGTACCGGCTGCGCCCTGTGCGCACAGATGTGTCCCGATATCGCTATTGAGGTGTTCAAGTGACAGTAACGGCTCAACAACCGGCAACGAATATGGAAAAAGACCTCATCAAGGGAAACGAGGCCATCGCCATGGGCGCGCTGGACGCCGGAGTCAAGTTCTATTTCGGCTACCCCATCACGCCCCAGAACGATATACCGGAGTACCTCTCGGCACATCTGCCGAAAATGGGAGGGGCGTTCATTCAGGCGGAAAGCGAGATCGCCTCGATAAACATGGTGCTGGGGGCCGCCGCCACCGGGGCCCGGGCCATGACGTCGTCTTCCAGCCCCGGGATATCGCTCAAGCAGGAGGGCATCTCCTACATGGCCGGCAGTGAGATACCGGGAGTGATCGTCAACATCTCCAGAAGCGGCCCCGGCCTGGGCGGCATATCCCCCTCCCAGGGGGACTACTTTCAGGCCACCAGGGGAGGCGGCCATGGCGACTACCGGGTGCTGGTTCTCGCACCGAACTCGGTTCAGGAGATGTATGACTTGACGATACACGCCTTCGACCTTTCGGATAAGTATCGAAATCCGGCAATGATCCTGGGCGATTCGATCCTGGGCCAGATCAAGGAGCCGATGATACGTCATAAGATATTCCAGGAGCCCGACGAGAAGTCTTGGGCGCTGACCGGCGCCGACGGTCGGGAAAAACGACTTCTGAAGTCTCTCTACCTGGCCGAGGGCGAGCTGACCAAGCATAACTGGAGACTCAAGGAAAAATACGAGCGGATGAAAGAGGATGTCATGTGGGAGTCCTACCACACCGACGACGCGGATTTGGTGGTATGCGCCTTCGGATCTGTCTCCCGCATTGTCCGAACCGCCATCGACCGCCTGCGGGAAAAAGGTAAAAGGGTGGGTCTCTTTCGCCCCATCACCCTCTTCCCCTTTCCGGGAAAAGAGCTTGAAGAGCTGTCGGCCGGGGTCAAGAACTTTCTGGTGGTGGAGCTGAACACCGGCCAGATGGTGGAGGATGTGAAGCTTTCGGTCCTGGGAGACGCAACCGTCGATTTCTTCGGCAATCCCCCCGGCTCCGTCCCCTCGCCCGCCGAGCTGACGGAGATCGTCGCGTCGTACTGTCCGGCTTGACAGGTAGAAAATAAACGACAATACCAAAGAACTCCCGTTTTTCGGGAGTTTTTTCTTCCGAAGGGGATACTGCCGCCTGCCGTCTTCTGAAAAAACAGTTGCGGCACATTCGCATTTCATTGACTCGAACCATATTTCACGATAAAATTTTATACTGAGAAGATTTGACGCCTGCACCCATTGCCGGGAACGCCGGATATTTTTTTGAATGGTGTCTTTTTCTCCCTTGACTCAGGAGCCTTGATGAAAAACAACCATACCGCCATAGACCGTTTGAAGGAACAGTATCCGGAGAAGTTCGCCTCCGAGGAGGAGATATTCGGACACGTCCACCGTGGGGACCGGATTTTCATCAGCACCGGCTGCGGCGAGCCTCAGTACCTGGTCCGGGCCCTGATTTCATATGTGGAGAAGCACCCCAAGGCGGTGTTCGACGCCGAGGTTTTCCACGTCTGGACCCTGGGGGTGGCCCCCTATGCAAACGAAAAGTTCCGCTACAATTTCCGGCACAACTCCTTTTTCATCGGCAACAACACCAGAGACGCCGTCAACCAGGGCATGGCCGACTACACACCCATTTTCCTCTCCGAGATTCCGGGCCTCCTCAACCGGAAGATGATACCGGTGGACGTGGCGCTGGTCCAGGTATCGCTGCCCGACGAGCACGGATACATGAGCCTG
>JAFGFE010000038.1 GCA_016931225.1 Candidatus Zymogenaceae bacterium | reverse complement strand
CAACGGCAACAACGGGATCGGCTGGGGCGTCGGCGGGACCAGCAACGTAGGCGGCAATAGCAACGGCAACAACGGGATCGGCTGGGGTGTCGGCGGGACCAGCAACGCGGGCGGCAACGGTAACGGCAATAGCAGCGGCAACAACGGCGTCGGCGGCGGCGTGGGGGGAGGAAGGGACGGCAACAGAGGCAAAGGCAAGGGAAATAACTAGAAGCGGAATCTAAAAAAACTCATGGAATGCAGAGAACCTCCGGGGCTTGGACGGCCGCCGGTTTTTTTATGTCACAGTTTACTTTTTTAAATGTGGTATGATTATAAGAGTTTTGGTATAGTAAAAACTATCACATCATTTATCGACCCCGCGATTCAAGGACGCACACGCGACAGAGAGATTTTACATGTCTGTTTGTAAAGAGATTTTTTTCAAGAGATGTATGAGACTAACATCAGTTCTTCTTTTGCTGACCCTCAGTTGTTTCGGATGCACGGATACGGAAACCTCTTTTCAGGGCGATTCGAGGCGTACTCTTTCGATTTTGAACTGGGAAGACTACATGGACATGAATGTGGTTCGCGACTTCGAGGAGACATATCACATCGATGTCATCTTTGAATACTATGGAAGCGAGAATGAGATGGTCTCGCTGTTAATGTCGAACCAGGGGGAATATGATCTCGTTGTTGCCAGCGGGACGATGGTTGAGTCGTTGATCGCCCAGAAACTCATCATGCCGATTCAAAAGGGGCGCATGGAAAATATTTCAAAAATCTCTTATCTTTTCAGGACCTCTCCGTCATCCAGTATTCAGGAATACTCCGTGCCTTTTCTGTGGGGAACAACCGGGATCGCCGTAAATCGGGAGCAGGTGAAAGACGAGAATCCGGGATGGGAGATTCTCTTTGATGAGCGATACGCCGGTAAAATCGACATGTTGAATGATATACAGGAAGATTTCTCCCCCGCCCTGAAGATCTTCGGCGCCTCGATTAACAGTGATGACGAAGGAGACCTGTCGGCGGCGGAAGAACTTTTACTGGAACAGAAAAAAATCGTCAACGGCTATTTCGATCCGATTACTATTCAGGATCATCTCGAGGAGGGATCGATTGCCGTTGCCTATATATACAGTGGTGACTGTTACATGGCGATGGAGAAGAATAAAGATATTGAATATGTCATCCCCGATTCCGGAGCGCCGATCTGGCTTGATTGCTGGGTGATCCCCTCCGCGGCGCCGCATGTCGGTGATGCTCACACCTTCATTGATTTTGTATTGGGACCGGAAAATATCGCGCAGATTTCCAATTATGTGTGGAACGCCAATACGGTTCGGGATTCCATGTCGTATCTGAATCCGGAATTATTACAGACACCGATGATCTATCTTGACGAGGAACTGATGAGTCGGTGCGAATACTACGAACCGCTTTCGGTGTCCAGAAACATTTTTATGAACAGGGTATGGGCGGAGCTTCAGCAATAAAAAAAAGGAGATCTCTCCGTTCCGATCTTTTTCTGATCATGGTATGTGTCGCCATCCTCCCATTGGCGATATACCTCTATGTGGATTTTTTCGCCCTGACGGACCGTATTAAATTACACGGATTCATGTACTTCCAGGAGGTTTCGGAAAACGTCTCCCGATCCCTCCAGAATTTTCTCAACGACCGCCAGACCGACCTTCTGCTCCTGTCTGAAAATCCCATCATCACCTCGGATTTCGCCTCAGATGACGTCAAGCTGTATGAAATGAGCAAGGTACAGGAATATTACCAGTATTTCGACGATATTACGTTATTGGATTCGGACGGCGCTGTTATTATTTCTACGACATACTCGTTCTATTCGGAGATTTCGGCGACAAGCTGGTTTAAAAAGACGCTGGAAGGTCGAGCGGTCATCAGCACCCCATATCTTTCTTCAGACGGGAAACGACTCTATATCACGTTTTTTGTCCCTCTTTTCAACGAGGGAACGGTGGAGTCCGTCATCGTGGCGCGCATGGATATGAAAAAGATATGGGAAATGACCAGCGAGGTGAATGTCGGCGACCGCGGGTATGTTGTGTTGTTGGATTCTCATGGAAGGATTATCGCTCATCCGAACAGGGACAGGATTTTTGATGTATTTGAAGACCTGGAGGTGGATAAGTATATCAACGGCACACTGACCAATACGTCGTTTTCATTCTATGATGAAGCCGATGTGCATCAGATTGGATTTGTGTCGCTGTTTGATGATGAAAACAAAAATCTGGCTGATCCGTTTCTTATTGTTATTGTTCAGCCGAAGGATGAAGTATATTCACTGATAAATTATGTCATTATACGGGATCTCTTGCAGCTTGTGGCGGTCACGTCGATCATCATCCTTGTGAGTTTGTTTCTTTCGGGACGTATTACACAACCGATCGAGACGATAATAGACGGCGCCGGGCGTCTGTCCCAAGGTGAGATGGGGGTCTCGATATCCGTTCGAAGCTGGGAGGAGATAGAAAGCATTGCCGACGCCTTCAACAGGATGAGTCAAAGTCTCCTGGAATATACGGATAAAATCAAGAATTCCGAGCAAAAATATCGAACTCTCGTGGAAGATATCGATGAGGGATACTTTCTGCTGGACCACGGGAGGATTCACTATGCAAACGAAGCGGCGTTGCAGCTTCTCGGTTTTCCCCGAGAGGAAGCCATGGGAAAACATATTACGGATTTCTTCCCGAAAGACATGCATGACAGGATACTAAAGGAGTACACAAATCTTTTGTCAACACCGGAATTCGATAAAAGTATTGAGATGCCGGTGCGGAAGAAAACGGGTGAACACCTGTTTCTTGAATTTCGCCCAAAGCTCATATCGGAACCTGAAAAGGAAATTGTCGCCGGGCTCTTCATCGATGTCTCCGCCAGGAAGATCAGGGAGAAGATGCTGGAGGAATATCGAAACTTCCTGGAGATGAAGGTAAAGGAAAAAACCAAGGAACTCAGGGAATCCGAAGAAAAGTACCAAATGCTTTTCGAGAACGCGAACGAGGCCATCCTCATCATTCAGGACGGTCAAGTCCGGTTCATGAATCCACGGGCTGTGGAGTTGACCGGTTTTTCCAAAGAAGAATTGATACTCATACCCTTTGATGAGATTGTGCATCAACAAGACCGAGAGAAGGTTCAAGAACAGTTTCACCGCCTGCTTTCCGGAGAGGACATCAAGGAGTCTTTAACCTACAGGATTATCACAAAAGGTGGAGAAATCAAGTGGGTGGACGTTATCAGCGCCCATATTACCTGGGAGGATACACCGGCGACGCTGGATTTCTTCAGCGACGTGACCGACCGCGTTCAGGCGGAAGAAGCCCTGCGGGCCAGCGAAGAAAAGTATCGAAACCTCTTTGAGACGTCGAAGGATGTCATATACTTTTCCACGGTTGATGGAAGAATTCTGGATATAAATTTCGCCGCCGAGGAATTGCTCGGATACACCCGTGATGAGTTGTTGAGTCTGCCCGCCGATGATCTCTATATAGACGCCGATGAACGGGAGAAATTTCAAAATGAAATCGAACGAAAAGGATTCCTTGTCGATTATGAGCTGATAATGAAAAAGAAGGATGGTACGTTCATCGATTGTATAGAGGCGGCGACGGTGATAAAGGATTCGTCGGGAAAGGTTACCGGTTATCATGGGATCCTCAAAGATATCACGCAGCGAAAGAAAATGGAAACGGATATCATCAATGCAAAAAACAGATTCCAGGCGGCGTTCGATGCGGTCGATTCCCGGATGTACATGATAACAGAGCAATATCAACTCTTCTACGTGAACAGGAGCATCAAGGAAGAACTTGGACTCGAATATACCGATATTCTCGGTAAAACGTGCTATTCCTTTTTCAATTCGGAGAACGCTCCGTGTACAGGCTGTCCGGTGGCGGACGTCATTGTACATGGAGAACCGACGGGGGGGGAGGTTGTCGTTGATATTGAAAAATCTCGACTGTTCCTCTCCGTCAATGTGTATCCCGTTCAAACGAAAGAAAAGAAATACGACTATCTTATTTACAGCACCGATATCACCGAGCAAAAAAAGATCCAGGAGCATCTTATTCAGAGCGACAGACTCATCTCTCTCGGACAGCTTTCGGCGGGCGTGGCCCATGAGATCAACAATCCTCTGACAGCCATACTGGGATACTCGCAGATTTTACTCCAGGACGTCGAATCGGATTCAGAGCAAGAGGAGGGATTGGAAATCATCAAGAGTCAGGCGGAGAACTGCAAGGTAATTCTCGATGACCTGTTGGTGTTCTCCAGAGCACGGCCGAATAAAAAAGACTATTTCTCCATTAATGATGTCGTCAGGGGGGTGATCCCTCTTGTGAAAAAGGACATGAAGGACAAAAGAATATCTCTTGATCTGTCACTGGAGGACTATATTCCTCCGTATTTCGGTGATCAAATAAAGATAACCCAGGTGTTTCTCAATCTGCTCAATAACGCGGTGTACGCGGTTGACACGGGCGGTTCTATCAGAATCGACACGAAATGGAGAGATATGGACAAGTGTATTTCCGTTTCGTTTGTCGACAATGGGCCGGGAATCAGAGAGGAAGATAAAAAACACATATTTGATCCTTTTTTCTCCACTAAGCCCCAGGGAAAGGGAACGGGCCTCGGCCTGTCCGTCAGCTACGGTATTGTTTCTGAACATGGTGGGGAGATAAGCGTGGAAAGCCAGCCCGGTAAGGAGACGGTTTTTATCATCACGCTGCCTGTCATGGAAACAGACCTGCATTAAACAAGGTATCATCAATCCTATCAGAGAGAATAGATACTGAGACATGAGCGAGAATATTTTAATTGTGGACGATGACCAGAGCGTACAGACGCTCTTGAGTCGCATTTTAAAACGGGCCGGTTATCAGAACATCATTCTCGCCGATTCGGCGGAAAGGGCCCTGGAGATCATGGGGCGGCATACGATATCGATGATGCTGTTGGACGTCAGGATGCCGGGGATGGACGGCGTGGAGCTGTTGAAGCTCATTAAAGAGCGTGATGACACGATCATCGTTATTATGATAACCGCTTTCGGCAGTATAGAACAGGCCGTCAATTGTATGAGGATCGGGGCGCACGATTTTATCACCAAACCGTTCAGCTCGGACATCGTTCTGATGTCAATAGAAAAAGCACTCAAGAACCGGGAGCTCGTCAGGGAGGTGGAGGACCTTCGTACCAGCCTCACGAAAGAAGCCGACTTTGTCGATTTCATCGGCGTTTCAAGACCGATGCAGGAAGTGTACGAGAGAATACAGGCCGTTGCGCCCACCGATGCGCCGGTACTCATCACGGGCGAGAGCGGCACCGGCAAGGAGCTGGCGGCCCACGCCCTGCACAAGTTGAGCACTCGAGCGAATCATTTGCTGATTTCCATAAGCTGCCCCAATATTCCACCGCAGATTCTCGAGAGCGAGTTGTTCGGTCATGCGAAGGGTGCGTTTACCGATGCGCACAAGGAGAAGATGGGGCTCTTCGAAAAGGCGAACGGCGGGACGATTTTTCTTGATGAAATCGGAGACATCCCGTCGGACGTCCAGGTGAAGCTCCTGCGGGTGCTGCAGGAGGGGGAGATACTTCCCCTTGGATCGGAGAAGGTCAAAAAGCTTGATGTACGGATCATCACCTCGACAAACAGGGATCTCTTGAAAAAGGTCGAAGAAAACAGTTTTCGGGAAGATCTCTATTATAGAATCAATGTGATAAACATTCATCTGCCGCCACTGAGAAAGCGCGTGGAGGATATCCGCAGGCTGGCCACGTTTTTTCTGAACGAGTTTTCAGCGAAGCTCTCCAAATCCATGCAGAGCATTACCCAGGAGGCCATGGAGCTTTTAGAGGAAAACCCGTGGCCCGGAAATGTCCGCGAGCTGAAAAATGTCATACACCAGGGGGTTGTCTTTTCCACCGACGGCAATCTGACATGTGATGCCCTGGAATTGAGCACTCCCGGACCTGAGTCTCCCGGTGATGAGGGTGTCGGTGAATCCTTTTTTGATGAGGGGTCTTTCCGTGAATCGAGGGACGCTCTCCTGACGCGGTTCGAGGTTGATTTCGTCAGGGAGGCCTTGAAGAAATCCGGGGGGAATATTTCCCAGGCGGCACGGGACAGCAATCTGTCGCGTCAGTCTTTTCAGCATCTGATGAAGAAACACGGCATCTCGGGTCAGGACGACGAATAGAGGGGATGCGGTGATATACCTTTATACAACATTTTTACATGTAAACGTCTATACGCAAATGCACGTTGCATACCGCAAAATCGTTTTGCACTCTCTCTGTTCCACTACAAGCCCAACCAGTTAATATCATTCGATTTATACCACTTCTCCTCGCACACCGGTGTTTTTGTCCGTTGTAAGACGGGACTCCTCCAGGGAAGCGCGGACGTTTTCCAATCACCAGCAATATCAATCAGTTAGGCCCCGCCACGCGATTGGCAGAGTTATTGCATATATAGAAGATGAATCATGCAGAAATGGGAGTTTCCATTGAGAATTAATGTTGAGAGAGCGGGGTTTCAAACGATGCAATACAAAAAGGGATTTACACTGCTCGAGTTGATGGTGGTTGTTGCCATTATCGCGATCTTCGCGGCCATTGCGGTGCCGACCTTTTCAAGCTGGTCGCCGAGGCTTAAGTTTCGAACGTCGGCCGACGAATTGCACAAGGTGCTTATGCTGGCGCGAATGACCGCCATCAGTTCGAATCGTGATGTGATCGTTACCTTCGATCAGGCGAATGGGACGTATGATGTGGCGTTCCCCACCGAGACCAAATCCTACAGTCTGCCCGACGGGGTCAATTTCGGAACGCTTACGTCAACCACCATCACCTATAATCCGACCGGCCAGGCGGACGTTAATGCTGAAATAAAGATGTACTCTTCATCTCCGAAGGTGCTTGACAATAAGAGAAAATTATCGGTGAGAGCGGTCACCGGATTGGTTAAAATATCAAAGGGGTGGTAACATGATTACGAAGATACGAAACAATCTGAAGAGAATGAATTCCGAGAGCGGTTTTTCAATTCTTGAAAACGTCATTTCCGTTGCCGTGTTCACCGTGGGAGTGCTTTCCATTTCCATGCTCTTTACCCAGACCATGACGTATACGCATTTCAGCGAAAAACTGTCCGTGGCCACAAATCTGGCCCGCAGCGAACTGGAAGAGCTCAGGAACACCCCCTACGTGAATATCGAAAGTGATTCAGCGAATTCCACGGTAGACAGCGTTGACTACGATCTTTCCTGGGTCGTCACCAGTGATGATCCGATTGACGGTGTCAAGAAAGTGGTCATGCGCGTGGAGTGGGAAGATCTTCGGGGCGAACAGGACCTCGAAATCGAAACACTGATATCGAAGTATTAAGAAAGAGAGTCGGGTGATTCAGATGTGTCGAAAAAGAAATCAGAGAGGGTTTACGCTCATCGAGGTGATGGTGGCGCTTTTGATATCGGCGATCGTCCTTGCGGCCGTGTATCAGGTCTTCCTCTCTGATTACCGGGCATTCGAATTCCACAACATGCTGTTGGAGACCCAGCAGAATGAAAAAATGGCCCTTGAATTCATGTCTCGGGAAATACAGTTGATCGGGTACGATGCGATGACATCGCCGATAACCGCGGACATCATCACAGCGAAATCCGATTATATCCAGTTCGAGGAGTACAACAACCGCAACGATACGCGGATAAAGATCCTCTACGAGTATAAACCGACGGCAGAGACGATCATCCGTCGTCAGAACCTGTATGATGCGACTATTCCCGGGTGGGGTCCCGGCACGGACGAGGACTTTGTGGAAAATGTCACGGCTTTCACCATGGCCTATTACGATGATCAGGATCAGCCGATCCCGTTTGACGTGGGCACCGGAGCAATCGCTTCGTCGGATCTGGGCGAAGTCCGTCGTATTGAGATAAGCATGACGGTCAGGACTCCGCGCAAGGACCCAATCAGGAAGATATTTCATACCAGGGAGCTCAGTACGAGTTTTTATGTGAGAAACCTCGGGCTGGAGACAAATCTCCTCGACACAACCCCCCCGGATCCTCCCATCAACATCAGCATTACCGATCCGATGAACTGCGGCGAGCTGGACATCTCGTGGGATGCGAACACGGAAAAGGACCTGGCCGGCTACGCCATATATCTGAATTTGGAAAGCAGAACTGCATCACCGTATACGGAAAAGATAATCATCAACAATTCGAGTATCACGTCGTACACCTTGACCGATCTTGACTATGCGCCGTCGAACAATCCCGCATCACTCATGTATTATATTGCGATGAGCGCATTCGACAAATCCCTGAACATGAGCGACTATTCGGTTGAGGTGAGCGGAGACGGATTTTCGGGTGACGACACAATTCCGAATCCAAACAAACCCGCCCCCCCCGAGAACTTCATCGGCGAAGACGTGCCCGGTGAAGAGGGGAAGGTGAAGCTTTCCTGGGTGCCGTCGGTCGATGGCGACGTCGACGGCTATCGCCTCTATCGCAGCAGCACGCCCATTTCATCGTTCCCGGTCAGCGCCTCTTTCGATCCGTCGGACCTGGAGGGGCTGGTGCTGGTGGCCGATGAAGAGACGACGCCCACAACCTTGGGCCCGTCGGACGGTGAATTTGTCGATTCCGGGCTGATCGGTTGTGTGACCTATTACTATGCTATTGCGGCCGTCAACTGCGATGAGACGCTGATTTCAAACGATGCCGGCGATGACGACACAAAACGATATATCTCGTCGGATTACCGCTTTACCAGCGGTGACGGCTCTACTGACCCGATGTCCGATACGCCCTCCGGCGCGGACACCACCCCGGGAGACGCCACCGCCATCGACAATGATCCCTACCCGGTGCCGGACATTGCGTCCAAGGCGGGCTGGCGGCGGGTGTTTCTGAGCATCACGAACCCGAACCGAAGCGACGATCCGGACTTCTCCCATACCGAGGTCTATTTCTCCGATTCCTCCTATCCGATTCTGAATGCTGACGGGACCATTTCCAACGGGACGCTGCTGCCGGACGGCGGTGGCGTATTCACGGCGGAAGGTACGCTTCCTCCCATCATCTTCGACTCCACGACGGTCCAGACGCCGTCGATCCCGGATCTCGATATCTTTCACACTTATTATTTCTTCGCGGTCTCCTACGACCTATGCGGAAACGCCTCCGAATTTTCCACCCATGCGGTCACCCTCTCGGAGCTGTGCGGGGACGACCCGGACTTCGCCGGCGCGCCTGATATCCCATCGGGACTGAGCGGCGAGGGGTGCAGCAGCTATGTCAGGCTCGAATGGGAGCACCAGGGCACCACCATCGTGGACCTCGCCGGATATCATGTCTATAGAAGCGAGGGAGTCACCTTCGACCTGACAAGCAGCACGGAGCTGACCGGCGGCGCCCCCCAGTGGTTCGATTACTTCGTCGATTCCAGCGTGACGGAGGGGGGGATTTACTCGTACGGAATCCGGGCCACGGACTGTATCTACGAGAACATCGATGCGTCGGACCCGAGCTACGCCGACATCAAGGCGAACAATATTTCCGATCCCGCAATCCTGGAAGGGATCATGCCGGGTAAGATCCAGCAGGACGATGTGCTTGACTATGCCATCAGCGGCGAGTACTGGGAGTCGGTGCCTTCGTATTATCATAATATCGTCACCTTCTTTATTGAAAACACCAGCGCCGGTCCCGTGACGATACAAAACCTTGATATTGAGTGGGAGAACTCCCTGGCGTATCTCTCCGAGGTCTATATCGGCAGCAGCGACGTCTCGATAAATACATCAATGGAGAAGGTCTTTGATGCGTCACTCATGGGCGGGTTGAAGACTTCCGGATCATCCATCGCTATCTCCAAGACGATCTATGACTATGGGAGCGTTGGCTCCGGTTCCGTCGGCGTGCCGGTGGTGCTTGTGTTCACCGATTCTTTGGGTACCGTCAACTCGTATATCGACATGAGGGAGGATCTTGTCGATGTATCGGCGTCGTTTGTGAACGAGTCCATGCCCACGACGATCACGTGTAATAGCAGCGAGTATATCTACGTGCCCCAGGGTCCTTCGATCGTGGGTGTCGCCCAGGACAAGCCTTCGGCGGCGACCACCGCGTGGCCGGTGCCCGGGCCCACAGGCTCCAATCCATCGGGTGAGGTGGTGGTTCCCGGCGGTCTGGATGTCGACATTACCGCGAAGGTGTACGACAACTCCGGAGTCGGTATCGACAGCGTTACGCTCTATTACTATACCGACACCACCGACATATACGACGAAGTCACCGGTCCCCCGGTATATGACGGCAGTAATTACACCGCCATCGACATGTTCAACGTGTCGGGAAGTCTCTACCGCACGGACAGCTCGATTCCCTATTCGGACGATTCGACCACCTGGTATTTCATCGTGGCCGAAGATATGGAGGGTAACTTCGACCGGGCGCCGGAGATAGATTCCGGGGCGTATAACTACTACCAGCAGGAGGGGGACGTCTGCAATAACACGCCGGAAAACCCGGAGAACCTGGCCGCGGTGGGCGCGCCGGTGCTCAACGGCGACGGGACATACAGCGTGACCCTCAACTGGACGGCGCCGACGCTGAACACCGACGGATCGACCATCGGATCGGATCTGTTGGGCTACAATCTCTATCGAAACGATGGGAGCGATTGGACCAAGGTCAACCCGACCGTAATCACCGCTACCGGCTACACAGATACGGCGCCGTCTGATCTCTCGACCGTTGATTACAGCTACCACGTCACCGCGCTGGACTTGTGCGAGCCGACGCCGAACGAGAGCGATCCATCGAACCTCTACAGTGAATGCGTGGGTGCCGCGACCTGCTCCATCTCGCTGGAAACCACGGAGATAACGGCGGAAGAAACCTTTGATTTAGCCATCAAGGTCTGCGCCCTGGCCAACGACGGAGTATCCGGGGACATCATCTACATCCAGAACTGCTCTGACGTCAACGGAGACGTGGACACCGTACGGATGCTCGAGGACGGGGACACGGGGTTGTTCTACATCGACGAGGCCTTCTACGGGAGAAGCCCAATTTATACATACCTGTCCAATCACTACCCGGGAACACCCCTTGACATCGACCTGGAGGTGGAGACCAGCGATATCATCACAATCGGCGGGTATGATACGGTTCCCTTCAGCGGCACTACATGTGAAGACTGGAAATTCCTCTGTTCGACCACCGTGAATGTAATCCCCGACCCGTGCGACAATATCCCGTCCCCGCCGTCCGGACTTGAAATTTATGAAACCAGCGCCGGCGGCAACAGCCCGGGTCACGTGAAGATCAGGTGGACGGAGCCCACCACGAATACCGACGGCAGCGCGTTGATAGATCTGGCCGGATACAAGGTGTATCGCAGCGACAACGGCAATCCGTACACCCTCATTACGACGCTCACGGCGGGCACCACGAACTTCTACGATTGGGGTCTGGGCAAGCTCAACAAGAACGTCTACAGTTACTATGTCACCTCGTTTGACACCTGCGAGCCGACGGTCAACGAGAGCCTGTCGTCAAACATTGTTACGACGGAGTAGATGAGAGAGATGAAAAAGATACTGATAAAGTTCACAGAGGACGACTCGGGTCTGACGATGATGGTGGTCATGATGCTCTTGTTTCTATTGACCATCCTGGGGATGTCGATGTTCTTCATGTCGTCGACGGACCTCAAGATCAGCTCAAACGTCTATTCCAGCACCCGGGCGTTCTATGCCGCCGAATCGGGCATCAATGAAGCCGTCGCCAGGCTGAACCTCCCCTCGGGCCACTCCCTGTACGACGCGAACATGTTTGATCCCAAGCCCTATGATGATGCCGATTCCCTTGCCTGGTCCTACGACCTCTCAGGAGCCCCCAGCTGGACCGGTATCATGGACAACGGCGACACGTATGAAGTGACCATCGAACACAAAAAGCTCGATACCGACAGCGACGGAAGCTACGATGCCGTCGTCACCTACGATACCGGCTACTACCCGAACATCTCCCGCCCCGGTCCCGGAGACGGATACGCGGTGGAGGTCATCCGGTCCGTCGGAAAGGCGGCGGACGGCGAGGTGGTGATGGTCCTGGAGATCAGCAAGGCCCCGCTGGACGTAAAGGCAAAGGGGGCCATCACCGCCAACTCCAGGGTTGAGCTGGACGGTAACTTTAATGTCGACGGCAGGGATCACGACGCGAGCGGCGCCCTGACCGGGAATCCGGGCATGCCGGGCATCCTGACGACCACCGGAAACGACGTGCAGGTGGACGGGGCCGCCAGCGCGGAAGGCGACCCTCCGATCCTCGAAGGGGCCTGGGACCCCACCGATCCGGCCTGGGGGGACTTCCCCAGAAATCCGCTGGAGGTTTTGGGGCTTGACCCGACGGACACAAACGATGCGGCGTTTCTCGATCCGGCCAATTGCGACTATTACGGGATATATGACGGCAGCATCGGCATGAACGGCAGCACCCCCCTGGAGGGGACCACCTATATCACCGGCGATTATCCGGGCCCCAAGGAAAACGGTTCGGGGATACTGATTGTCCACAACCCGGATTTCGACCCGTGCATTTATGAGGCGGCGGAACTCTACCGGGATTCGGGAGACACCACCCATCCCTGCTTCAACGACACCACGGTCACCGACGGCACGAACACTTACAGCGTCATCACCCATATGTACGACCCCATGGATCCCACAAGCGTGATCGCACGGACCACACCGTACGCCGACGAACCGCAGTTCCAGCCGGCGAAGTTGGGTGAATATACATCACACGCCACCTTCAAGGGATTGATTATCGCCGATGTGGTAGACAAGATTGCGGGAACGCCGCTGATTATCGGCGCCATCATGTCCCTTTCCAGTGTGGACATTAACCATTACGGCACCGGTAACGCGGATGTCTTATACAGCTCCGAGGTCCTCGACAACGTTACCATGACCGGATATTCCACGAAGGTGAGCTGGTATACGGAATAGGGAAGTCAACCGATAGAACAGAAAAGCGCTTGTTTCTATTGCATCCCGATGGTGACATGGGGAGAAAACACGAACGTCTTGGACCATAACACATCGTATACGGAAGGCAAGCCATGCACAGTGCGGAACATACTCATCTGAAAAGTTTCAAAGCAGAGGGTGTTTTTACCGCACTGTCCCTCATCAGTCTTCTCCAGTGTCTCTCCAATAATAAAAAGATGTGTATCGATCTGTTTTCCATGAACGGCGGCGAGGGGCGTCTTTATTTTGACAACGCCCGGGTGGTCGGCGCGAGCATCAATAATTCCCAAAGAGGGGAAAAGGCTTTTTTTCGGATGATGGAGTGGGAGGACGCCCGTTTCCAGGCGTTTGAGGTGTCCCGCATTGAACCGGAGAAATATCGAATCAACAAGGATATGTCATCTCTCCTGATGGAGGGGCTCAGACAGCAGAGAGAGAAGGAGAGAATACAACAACAGCTGCATCCGTTTTATAAAATAATGCGTGGTCGTGACCTCTTCGACCTGTCGGGCAAGGAGCAAAGAACCCTCGAGTTGGTGCCGGAAAACGGGATATTCGTCAACGCACTTGTTGACATGATGGACATGACCGATTGGGAAGCCTATTCCCTCTTGCAGTCTCTCATTATCAGAAAGGCTTTGTCCTTGATGAAGATCAAGGCCCTTGTGGTGGATGGCAGCGAATTCGTCTCCGTGGTCGTTCGGGATATCCTGGAGCTTCTGTATGAGGGGATAATAACCGTCAAGGCTGTCAGAAGTGGACGGGAGGCGGTGGCGCTCATAGGGTCCGACTGCCGGGAGCAGCACCCGGACCTGATTTTTACAGAGATCATACTGGATGAGGTCAGCGGCATAGATGTCATCGTCGCCGCGCGAGACAGCAGGCCGCCCATTCATGTCGTCGCCGTCACGTCACTCCAACGTGAGATGCGGGATATTCTGAAGCTCGGAGCGAATTATCTCCATAAAATATGGCTTACCCGGGACAACGTAGGCGAGGTCATGATGGACCTGGTCGAGAGAACCCTGAACGGAGAAATCCGGGTGATCGGTGGAGAGAAGGAAATGATTTATAAGCGGGTTGTCAATGTATGGCACCGAAAGACAATTGATAGTAATACGGGAATAGCCCTCTGATGAACGGACCGGTTATATATGAATGATCTATAAAGGTTAGAGTGAGGATGTCATGGAAGTCTTTGTGATTGAAGGAAATGATTATGCAACCGAATATGTCACAGCGGCGTTCAAGCAGCAGGGACATAATGTTCTGACAATTAACGAAGGATATAATCCGATAGACTTCGTACGGGACAACGACGTGAATGTGACATATGTAGATATATCCTTTTCTATTCTTGAGCGAATGTTCTCCATGGAATGGATCAAGGAAATCGGACGCAGCATATCGAAGATTCGCTCTACCGACAAGAAGAACGGTGTGAACGGAAACGGCGGCGAACATGAAAATAATATAAGAAAGAACGCCAGAGACGGCGTGTATATTTGTGTAAAAAAACCCTATGCGAGCGAAGAATACGAATCTTTTAAAACGTACTATAAAAAAGCGATGACGTTTGTCGAATAAGATTCCGGCATTTCCTCATTCCTTGTGCACGAAACCGAACATTCACACCCTCCTTTGTGCATCGGGAAAAGTTGGGATCGACCGACATGTCATATAACAGCAGAGAGGAACGCGAGTTGTTGGGTTTTCGGCCCACCCGTCACGGCAGGCTCTCTCCGTCGAGGGCGTTTTCGGATCGTGATCAACGATCTCAATAACTCGTTATCGTGTCTTTTTGACACATGCTGTTTTTTCATTTTCACACTTTTTTAGGGAGAAGTGCGTTCGGAACCTTCCTCCCGCTCTCCGGTGAAACACCTGCATACGCGTATAAGATACTGATCCACGGATGAATGTCCGGTGAATCTATTAACGAGAACTTCACCGTGATATTTTCATCATTTCCCCAGGCGATTCGTCGGTTTCCCTCAAACCGTCATTTTTTCGTAGGAAAAGGGTGTTTTCCGGCCTTTCCGATGACGTAATTACGTTTTTTTATTGACGAATTTGAAGATCGTATTGTATCATATTTAAAAAGGCGAAAAAATAGTAAAGTTTTTTGTTCGAAGGAACCGATCCTTTTTCGGATAGGGTTTTTGTGTCTCTTTTTTTCTTTTCCAGGCAACAAAAGCCGCAGGAAATCGTGAAAAGTTATTTGTGTTATACGTAATTTTTCAGACACCGATTCTCCGTGGCTATTCTCGATAAGATATGCTTTTTGGACATTGATGTTCATACTCGCTATATCGTTCGTCAACCACACAAGGAAAAGCCGACAGTGTATCGGAAAAAGAGATTGATCCTGGGGATGGATGCCGATGAAGCGCTTTTGATTGTTGCCGACGACACACCGAAGGACACACGCCCCGCATCACTTTTCCGATACAAGCCGAGAAAAAAACATATTCATACATGATCCATACCATATTGGTTTGACAACGAGTAAAACTTTGTTTTTTATATTGGCGAAAAGCCACAAATATATTTTGAATACCGGTTGACACAGCATGTTGGTTTGTGCGCATCACATTGTGAGTGGTTCTGATGACGTATCGATACCCCTCATAATGGAGCCGGTAGCAATATATCAGTACGGAATCTGATTTTGAATATTCTCATGCGGAATGTGGGGTGGTTAGCATGATTTATCGCCAGGGATGTTCGAAAGATACAATCTGTATGGCGGCCTCGGGACACTGCGTATCGAAAAAAGAACTCACGAGAGAGAAATCGCTTTTTTCGTCACATCTCAAGGCGCGACAGAGCGGTTTTACCCTCATGGAAATGATGGTGGTGGTGGCCGTCATCGCCATTCTCACGTCAATCGCCGTTGTTTCTTTTCGGTCGAGTATCAACGGTATCAAGGCACACAATTCAGCCAGGACCATCGCCCTGACGATGAACCAGGCCCGTATCAAGGCGGTCTCGGAAAATAATTATTATGTGGTGGGATTCAGAAAACCGGGTGATACTGGTTTTGCGGGCAACACCATTGATGCATACATCATCGAGATCCTCGACGACGATGATAACAGCACCTCATACACCGCCGGTGAAGCAGTGACCGTGGAGGAGTTGAGGCCCGGCATCGTGTACAGCTTCCCCGTTAGCTATGATTTCAAATGCACCGGAGCGTCGATTACCGGGATCAACGACGGTATCAACTTCCCGAGCAACGAAGTGACGTTTTACCCCCGGGGCAACTCATCGACGGACGGAGAGGTGTATCTCATTCCGGGAGATAATGTTTCCGAAGGTCTCAATAGCAACAGGCGCTGCATATATCTGATGAATATTACCGGCAAATCGGTAGTGTATAAGTTTGACCAGGCTCTGGCCGACGGCGGGAGTTGCCCCTGGGTCAAGGAATGATAATTATACTGCGAGGATGAATATATGGAACAGCTACGACACGGTCTCACGAGAGCGCTGTCTTGTTGTTTCGGTCTGAGGAAACATCGAAGACGTCTCTCCAACGGCGGTTTTTCCCTGATTGAGACAATGATCTCCCTGTCCATCTTTACCGTCGGCATCATGGCTGTGGGTGCAATGCTTGTCTATTCCACCCGCACCCGGGTCTTCAACAGCCAGCTCAACAAGGCGACATCCCTCGCCCACAGTCACATCGAGGATATTCGAAAGGTCGCCATACGCGAGGTTGACGTGCGCTACAGCTCTGTGCTCAATTTCAATTACATCCTCTCCCGTGATCCAAACTACGGCACCATTCAGGATTTTCTGAAGCCCGGCCTTCTCTCGGGCTCGGCGGGCTATACCGCCGCCGTGGCGGACCTGGATGCGAAGGTGGCCGGCGGTTTGATCACCGCCGACGATCGGGAGGTGTACATTGATGAGATCATGGTGCTTTACGACGACGGAGACATGGACAACCACGGCGATGAGACGGCCAATGACGGGATCTGGTCCTCTTTGGTATACATCAACATAGATACCGAGGAGATAAAGACCCCGGTGAGGTTCACCGCCATGACTACTGCGGAAAAACAGAAATGGAGCTGGATTTTGAAGCGGCGAACGATACTGGAGCCCGTCGCCGTTAACGAGGTGGCGCCGGGGGATACCCGCAGAACCATCTCTCACGCCACCCTGAATACCGCCGACGTCACCGATACCAGCGGCGCCGACCTGGTACAGTTGACCGTGGAGTGTACCTGGGACGACATGACCGGAACGGAACGGACCATATCGTTTGACACCATTATCGCCAGAAGCTCCATGTGATACCGGGAAACGATCGGAGAGCGCCCGTGGAGGGGGTTCTCCCTATAGAGGGGTGGATGAATCGGTAACGCGAATCCGCACTGACAGGTCTACAGACACAAGAGGGGGGAAGGAATGGGAATCCAAAAAAAGCACGACCGCGCCCGGAACGCCGGAGCACAATCGGCGCATACAGGGAAAGAGAGGAAAAACACCGTGAGCCGACAGGACCGGGGATATATCCTGATGCTCTGTCTGATTATCATGATGACGCTCACCGTCATCGCGGTCGCATATGTCATCAATGTGAGCCTTGAGACGAACATCGTCACCAATTACAAGACCAGCCGCAACACCCTGAACGCCGCCGAGGCGGGGCTTGAGGTGGCCATGATGATCACCCATGAGGAGATCACCAGCCAGCTCGATCCCTATTCCGGCACACCCCGGAACACCTACGACGACGGAAGCACGGTCAGTTACGGATATCCGTTCCAGACGCTGTTCGACGACCTGGACGGACATACGGTCAAGTATCGGGTCATCCCGGAAAACCCGGACCCCCAGAAAAACCGCTTCATCTACCGGACATACGACTCCTGTCAGGAGATGATTCACTACGCCTATCCGTATGTTCTCGAGGTGGTGGCCGAGGCCCACTCCTCCCGGGGGGGGACGGAATACCTCAAGCGGCAGATTCGGGTTTTGGAAACGCCCCTGGTCCAGTATTTCGTCTTTTTCGACGACGACCTTCCCTGGCACTGCGGGCCTGAAATGAACTCCTGGGGCCGGGTGCACAGCAACGGGAATATCTGGTTCTCTCCGGATCCCGGTTACATCTATCTCAAAAATTTCGCCGACGACACCGGCGCCCGCACAAAGCACTTCCTGACCGCGTCGGGGGTCATCTATCAGGACAGGGTCCTGGGCCCCGCTGGGATAGAGTCACGAAGCGGTAAAACATTCGTCCGGGTTAACGACATCGAGGAAATAGGCACGACCAACGAGGACAAGTGTGCGTGGGACGGGTCCAACAACTGTGATTACGTGGAGATCGATGTGGATATCACCTCTTCCAACGCGGAAGCGCAGATGAACCGTTTCACCGACGAAAACGATTGCACCTACCTGAAGGTCGGCGCCCCCAAGTCCCCCACCATCAAGTTCAACGCCCTGTTTCGGGAGGGCTTTTACGAGGCCAAGTCCAGGGCTCCGGACCGATCGGAGTACTTCGGCATCACCATCGTACTGGAGGGGAATGTGAGCAGCGGGAACTGGCCTCCGACGACCGCGGCGCACAATGAGGTCCGGGATCTGCACATCTACGCCGCCACCAAGGACTTCGCGTGGGATGCGAGCTCCTACCCCAACGGCGTGAAGATCGAGGACGTGACGACCCAGGTGTATGAGGCCGGGGATGATATCCTCTCAAATGAGGGGGAGATCGTCTTCTGTCCCGAGACACACGGCGCCGGTTCAGGCGAGTTCCCGGATTCTGACATCGACGCTAATTACCCGGTGTACCTGGAGAGAAACGACCAGCGCCAGGAAATGAACGGCGTGGCGCTGACGGTGGTGAACCTGGAGGCGTTGGAGATCTGGTTCTTTGAGACGTACCTGGATGAGCAGTATGACAATTACCCGGGAGACAACCAGACGATAGACGAACTCCTCATCGATCCCCTCACCGGGAATCCGCGAAAGCTCGTCATTTACTGCTCCCGCACCCCCACCGTGGCCGAGACCTCGGGTGTGGCCGGCTGGGACGGCGTCTATACCGTTGATGGCGGCCCGCCCTATCCCTATTACGACGACCCGGGCAACCAGGTGCTCCAGGCCATCAAGCTGTGGAAAACCGAGGAGTTGATCTGCGCCACGACCTTCGCTACGGACAATCCGGTCTACGTTTTGGGTGCGGGCAGCGATTCCACCACCGGATTCAATACCGTCAACACCAAGGGGTGTGCCGTGGTTGCGGACCTGGTCAACCTGTTGTCTAACGGCTACGCGTCTAAGCTCAGCGGTTATACGAAAGGAAGACCTCCGGCGTACGACAACCTTAATGGAAATGTAGCTACCGACACAAAATACTGCGGAGCCTTCTTCTCCGGCAGGGACGACCTGGCAAGATTCGCCATACGGGGCGGACCCTACGACGACGAGACCGAGGGCCTGCACAACTTCCTGGCGTTGAATGAAGACTGGGGTGGATGGCAGGTAGGGTATGTGAAAAGGCAATTGAATATAAGAGGATGTCTCATCAACCTCTGGTTCAACCGGCAGGCCCTGGGCCTGTTCGAGTGCTGCGATTATGATTGGGATGACTCGTACACTCCTCCCAACAGAAACTTCGGCTGGGATCCGGGCTATGAGGATCCGAATTACTGGCCGCCCTATTGTCCCTCGGCCTACGGCGTGGAGCGGGTCGGCTGGCTGGAGGGGGACAGCTACGAAGAAGAATTTATCTGGAGTCCCAATTAAGATAACGTGAGATAAAGCGAGGTTACCATGAAGTCGTTACGGCAGGCGCTACAGAGGCTGCGATCCGGATCGGGGTTCACCCTGGTTGAGATTCTTATAGCAGTAGCCATATCTCTGGTCATTATGGCGGCGATTTTCGAGGTTTTTATCTCCCAGAAGCGGCGGTATGTCAGCGAGGACGTCATCCTGGAGATGGATTCCAGCGGTAATCTCGCCATCGAGTATCTCTCGAGAATAATCCAAAATTCGGGATACAACATCTCCCACGGCATGAAGATAGAATCGGCGTCGGATCACTATTTCACCACGGTGCTGGACGAGAACGACAACGGTGTTGTCGAGGCCGATGAGGTTGTCACCATCTCGGTGAACACCCCGATACGGGATATCGGCACAAATGAGCAACCGACGGAAATCGTGTTTGACCCCGAGCTCAACGCCAAGTACGGAGGCAGCGAGGAGCGTTATTTCGATTTCTATTTCGATATGGACGGTGACGGGACGGTCATGGACTCCGAGGTGTTCGAGTCCGGATATGACCTCTCCGATTCGCCGCTCGATACCGATCCCGACCAGATGGACGCCATCAAGCTCTATCTTGAAGGTCCGCCCTACGCGTTGTATCGATATACGTATGTGCTTGAAGACGAAACCAGCGCCTACGACGCGTCAAGCAACCCGTACATCGTCAATCCCGATCCGGATGTCATCGCCGAGGATGTGGATAACTTCGTCATTCGGTATTATGACGAGGAAAATATGCCGCTTCCGGTCGCATACGATGACAACGGCGTGCGCATCAAACCGAAACCCCCGTATGTTCTGACACGGGAGGAGATGAGCCGGGTCAGGCGTGTGGAATTCGAGCTGCTGCTGAGGGCCACCAGAGAGGATCCGAAATGGACCGACGCGGGCGAATACCCGGTCGGCAGCGTCGCAACCTATGACGCATCCGGGGAGCCTCTTGGATACAGCTGTTCCGATACCGGCTATCCCCCCAGCGCCTGCACCGATGAGAGCCTGAATTCCTACGACTGCTTTATATTGTACTGTGCCGACAAGGAATACCCGTCCTACGGAGAATACATCCCCTACGAGGATAACTTCCGGAGGGCCCTGTTCACGGCCAGCGTGTATCCGAAGAATCTTATCCTCAATCCGTACGGGACGCTGAGCATCGAGGCCAACCCCCCGCAACTTCAGTGCCCCGACACCGAGGTGACCCTGACCGCAACCGTCAGGGATCGCGAGGGCGCGCCGATTGACGGCGCCGTGGTGAATTTCTATTCCTCGGCCAATGTATCCATCCTCGACTTTACATCCGTTTCCAATACCGACGGGGACGGCAACCCGATAACCGATTCAAACGGTGAAGTCACCGGCATCACGCTGAAACCCTGGGCCAAGGCGGGTATGGAGAAGCTCCCGGTAAACGTGACGGTATCGGCGGATACCTCCGTCACCGTCACGATCGGGGCGGTTGACAAGGAGTTTCCGTTCTACGATTCCCTCGTGGTGCCGTTTTTGATGGGCCCGCCGGACACGTTGACCCTCTCGGATCCGAGCATTAACGCGACTGCGTGCGATGCGGATGATACGAAACCTATAGAGATCGAGGCGAGGGACTGCAACGACTTCAAGGTGACCGACGCCGTTATTGATCTGGAATTTCTGGTGGCGGGATCGCCTCCGACGACGGATATAGACCCGGGGAAATTTTATATTACGTATGACGAAGGCGTCACGAAGGAATACGATCACGACACAAACAGCAACGGCAAAAATGAGGCTATTGAAACCGATGAACTTGCCGACAGGGGAATGTACTTCGCCTGGTTCCAGCCGCCGACTGTTGAATCACCGGCCACCAGCTATCCGGACAGTGTGGATATTGTGGTCACCGCCGTGGAATTCGACGGCAGGGACATGTATGCCGCGGAGCCCACGGGATGGGGGCTTTCGACGACCGTCGAGGCTTCCAAAACTGTCACTCTGGAAGAAGGTCGGCCGTACAGGATGGCGGTGGACCCCACTGCCTTTAACGACGAGGAGGCGTGCCGGGGGAAGAAAGTCGATTTCGATGTGATCTGTTATGACTGCGGAAACAAACGGACGGACAAGAGGGGTACCCTTGACTACAACATCATGGCCTACATCGAGGCACCGGTGTACGGCGAAGTGACGGACAAGGATGAAGACCCCCTTTCCGGCCGGGCTGCCCCCAACACCGATTGTATGCCGTGGGGGGTTATAACAAGTCGTGTTTTTACCGCCTTCTACCTGGTCACCGGATGCGCCAATACCGACGCCGAGGAGCATATCAAGCTGGTGGCCGTCGATCCGGACGGTAATCCCTATGCCGATCCGGAGGTGATCTCGAATCTCCTCAATTCGGATCTACCCGATCCCGATAACGAGCTTGTGGCGGACCTCACCAATTGCCCCGAGGGGCTGAACATAATCCTGAGTGCGCTGGAGCAGGGCGCCAACCCGGGCGACGGCACCGGCAACTCAACCGACGGTTTTCTCCAGAACGGGTGCGACTTTGATGTCCTCGACGTGAGGGCGAAGGTCACCCTGAACATCCCCCCCACCATCAACTGCGATGATGTTGCCTATAACCCGGTCGATTTCACCATCACCGGCGGGCAGGCGCGTTTTTACGACGGCGCGGGCTACAGCCTCACCTCGGTTACGGTGAATACGGATGACGAGGGGAATGCCTATATTGGCATCCAGCTGTTGAGCGCGGTGGAGGATGTGACGATAAAGGCGCACAGCGTATACGGATTGAACGAAGGTGAAGAGACGTACACCCTGGCTGTGGGCACCGATGATGTTCTGAAGGCGTATCGAGACTACTGTTATACGGATCTCCTCTCCTCTTCGAATCCGATCTGGACCGGCGACTACGTGTACCTGGAGGTGAACGACTGTTTCAGAAACATTTCCGGCGGCAAAGATGATGTCTACGTCAAGGCGTATGAATGGACATCCGGATTTGCCGACGAGGAGGATCTGGACGAAACCCTCAGCGCCAACAACAACAAGCGTCTGGTGGAGACCGGGAACGACACCGGAAGATTCCGGGGCCGGGTGCCCACCCGTGGCCTGATCAGCGGCACCACCAGCACCGATAACGACGGGATGCTGGAGGTGACCAACGGGGGACATTTCAATGCCCGCTACTGGGACAAAGAGTCGAACGAGGTACGCCTGTATGACAGCGACTTTGTCCAAACAATCGTCGACATATGCGACGGGGGGATCAAGTTCTCAGAGCCCTTCAGCTATTGGGAGAACCAGGGGAGGTTTAATTTTATTGAGCATTTGACCAACGACGCCACCCCGCTGCTGTACACCGCCTGGGCGGGTTTCGGCACCATCGGCATTACCACCAGCTCATCCCCCGAGTGGCCGCCGTCCACGATGGCGTCGTCGGATATCCCGGAACTCTACCAACATCAGATACTCCAGTACTGCGATGAATTGTACATGAGCGGTTCCGTCCCCTTCTCGTATGGGTCGTATATGCATGATGGCACGAAGTACGGCACCCTCATCATGCCGCCCTCAACCACCCCGGAATATGTATGGGAAAACACCGAGACCTTCGCCTGGGTGGACCTGGATGAGTCGGTGGTGGGCGCGGACGCCTCGGAGGCGCTGTGGCAAGACTACGTGGTGAGCTTCCGGTATAAATACATCGCCGAAACCGAAGACACGGACTACGCCGGCACGAACTACGTGACCGCTTCGGATTATTATCTGCCGGGTATCGACAAGGGGGTGTGCTTTATCTTCAGGGCCAACGCGTCCGAGGCGATGCTCACCGCCATGACGGATAACCCCACGATGAATATGATGGACACCGGGTATATCCTGGTGTGGACGGAGGATTCATCGGGCGATCCCCTGGCGCGGCTCCTGCGGGTCGACTGGGTCGATCGGGATGTGTTCCCGGTCGATGTTGAGATCACCCAGGTCGGGAGCGACGTGACCCTGGGCGGCGAGGGGTTCAACAAGTACTTCGACAGCGGCGATTACGACCGCATCTATGCCAGGATCGAGGGCAATGAGTTCTATCTTTACATCGATGATTTCTTCCTCGATTTTGACGGCGGCGGCGGCGCCTCCGCCACCGACGTGGTGTACCACACCGGCACCGTCGGCATCGGCGTGAAGGATATCATCGCCAAGTTCGACAATTTCCAGGTCTGCGGGTGCCCGCCCATGAGTATCGCCCCCGCCGATCCCACCACCGTTTCGGATGATATGGCCGCCGGGACGCCGGTCACCCTGACGCTGACGGATTTGCTTACCGGCATCGCTGCGAGCGGGACGGTTTCCTGGGATGTCTTCCCCTCCACCTGCGGCACCTTCAGCAGCAACCCCTCCACCGGCGGAATGGTGGTGTTCACCGGCAACGGCGTTGATTTCCCGGATTATTTCACCGCCTCCACGTCCAACGGCTGCGTCGGCTCGTTCTACCCGACTTCGCCCACGCCCACGAGCTACGTGGACGACTTCGAAGATCAGGATAAGAGCAGATGGACCAACGCCTGTGATTCCTACTGGAGTATTGATAGTTACGCCGGGGGCTACTCACTTTATAGAGATTCCAGCGGGGGCAGATTTACCTACATTATAGATCCCGCGGCGCAGCCCTCCTGGGAGACGTCCGATACGCTGGGGCTCGCCTACGACAACTACACAGCGGAAGTCGATGTGTATCTCGATGATGCCTCCAACACGGAAAGCGGTGGAAGCGTCGCCTATCTTGTCACCAGGGTGAATGACTGCAGCCACTTCTATGTCATGGGGATACGAAATTCGTGGAATGAGAATTGGTGTCCGTCTGTGGGCTACGGTGCTGAAATACGATTTTCCGTATATAATGGGTACTGGAGTTGCAGTTACGGGGCGCAGTTTGATACACCCCATCCCTATTTTGCGGCGAACACGAAATATCATATGATCATGGAATGCGTCAACAATACCATCAACTGCGAGGTACAGGATGAGTTTGGCGCTGTGATTCACAGCTTTTCGTATACGGACACGGGCAATCTGTTTCCCACCGGCCCTCCCGGTGTGCGTATGTATGGTGACGGAGTGCATTTCGATAACTTCACCATCACGCCGGGATCATAGTCGATTTTAAAGGCTGAACACGCGGCGGCGACCGAAATCGGTCGCCGCCGTTTTTTTTATGAATATGAGAAGTCACACGGTATGCCGTGCGACCTGTGTTTATGATGACTTCTCTCGAAGTACAGATTGAGCCTTTGCCGTCTCCATCTCCTTTATTTCCTCCTGTATCTCGGAATATCGTTTTTCCGTTATCGGATAGAAATAAAGCACCACTGCGGCCAATATGAATACGGCAGCCGAGATCGGACCCAGCAGCAGCCTGATGCCGAGTTCCGCGCTGGGGGCCTGCGGCAGGGCGCCCTTGACGTAACCCATAAGCTGAAGGATCCAGCCCATCGAAAGAGCGGCCAGCGCCTGGCCGAGCTTGAATCCCCATGTCCAGATGCCAAAGAACGAGCCTTCCCTCCGCTCGCCTGTTTGGAGATAGCCGTATTCGATCGCGTCGGCCACTATC
Organism: Candidatus Zymogenaceae bacterium; assembly: GCA_016931225.1. Taxonomy (NCBI): domain Bacteria; class Deltaproteobacteria; order Candidatus Zymogeniales; family Candidatus Zymogenaceae; species Candidatus Zymogenaceae bacterium. The sequence goes on along the minus strand of JAFGFE010000038.1, from coordinate 302 downwards.
GTGAACGGCGGTACATACAGAAAACCGAGCCCCACGCCCATTATGAGCATCATGATCATCGTGAAGCTGACCGGTTGCTTGTCACCGCACATGAACAGCACCACCAGTCCGGCCGCGAAAATGACGAAACCCGCCCCATAGACGAGCTTTTTGCCGAACTTCTTGCTCATCAGAACGCTGACCGGAATGAACAGTAAGGCGGTCCCGATCAGTATCAGCATCGCCTTCGTTATCTCGTCTTTCGGGTTCATCACATTTCTTGCGGCCAGGACGTAGTCGAAGTAATAGGCGGCCACCTGGCT
>JAFGFE010000037.1 GCA_016931225.1 Candidatus Zymogenaceae bacterium | reverse complement strand
CAAATGGTTTAGTACACACTTCACCTTTTGTTTCGGATGGTCTGGTCTATATTGGGAGCAATGATAATTATCTCTATGCCCTGAAGGTTAGAACAGGGGAAGAGAAGTGGCGATTTAAGACGAGTTCTGATGTGGGTTCATCTCCATGTGTGGAGGGTGGTGTGGTTTTCTTTGGGAGCGATGATGATCATCTCTACGCCGTTGACGCGAAAACGGGAGATGAGCAGTGGCGGTTCGAAACAGGTGCAAATGTACGCTCCTCTCCCTGTGTGGTGGACGGAGTGGTTTATGTCGGAAGCCGTGATGATTATCTCTACGCTCTAAAAGCAAAGAATGGAGACGAGAGGTGGCGGTTCAAGACGGGTGATGATATATACTCCTCACCCTGCATGGTTGATGGTGTGGTGTATTTTGGTAGCAATGATGATTATCTTTACGCCGTCGACGCTAAAACTGGGAGTGAGAAATGGAGATTCAAGACAGGCGATGATGTGCGCTCCTCCCCCTGTATTTCGGACGGCATTGTGTATTTTGGAAGCAATGATACCTACCTCTACGCTGTAAATGTAAAAACGGGAGACGAAATCTGGCGTTTCAAAACGGGTGATTGGGTAGAATCCTCTCCTTGTGTTGCAGACGGGGTCCTCTATGTGGGGAGTAATGATGGTTATCTCTATGCGATTTGGTAGGGGAAATAGTGTTAAATAAAAAGAAAAGTTGTTCTCCTATATCAATAGCACATATGTGTGTGCTAGTAAGTAGAGAAAATGAATAGCAATAGAATAGTTATAGTTGTGATTGGTCTGTTGGGTTCACTCCTCCTTTTTCTCCCACTCCTTTCATGTACCGAGACAAAAACCATAAACGGGGAAGAAAAAAACATCAAGGGGGAAGAGCTTTTTAAATTCGAGACACGTGATTACATATGCTCCTCACCCTGTGTGGCAGACGGGATTGTCTATGTCGGAAGCAATGATAGCTTTCTCTACGCCATAGAAGCGAAAACGGGAGACGAGATGTGGCGATTCAAAGCAGCCTGGGTAAATTCCTCCCCCAGTGTTGTGGATGGCGTGGTTTATTTCGGAAGCATGCTTTACAATCTTTTCGCCGTGGACACGGAGACAGGACGGATGAAATGGCGGTTCATGACTGATGGTGGCGTACATTCATCTCCATGCGTTGCGGAAGGCATGGTCTATTTTGGGAGTGGTGATGATCATCTTTACGCACTGGATGCTGAGACGGGAGACGAGAAGTGGCATTTCGAGACGAATTCTAAAGTTGATTCCTCTCCCTGCGTGGCTGATGGGATTGTCTATGTCGGGAGCCTGGATAAACATCTTTACGCCTTGGATGCGCAAACGGGGAATGAGAGGTGGAAATTTGAGACGGATTCTACTGTGGATTCCTCTCCCTGTGTTGCGGACGGCGTAGTTTATTTCGGGAGTGGTGATGACCAACTCTACGCCGTGGATGCAAAAACTGGAGATGAGAGGTGGCGGTTTAAAACAGGTGATGATATCATATCTTCTCCTTTTGTTATTGATGGAGTCGTCTATATTGGGAGTAATGATAATTACCTTTATGCCGTTGATACATTGATGGGAAAAGAAAAGTGGCGATTCAAGACGGGTGATGATGTACTCTCCTCTCCGTGTGTGGTGGATGGCGTGGTCTATTTTGGAAGCAATGACACCTACCTCTACGCCGTTGACGCTATAACGGGAGAAGAAAGATGGCGGTTCAAAACGGGTGATTGGGTAGAATCATCCCCCTGTGTGGTGGACGGTGTGGTTTATTTTGGGAGCTGGGATGGGTTTCTCTATGCGATTAGGTAAGGGGAAACAGTATTAAATAGAAAAAAAGAAATGTAGTTCTCCTGCCATTTTTTATCCTGAACGAGATCTCGTTCATAGTGATCGTATTTATCGGCATGTATACAGCAAAGAACAACCTAACTGCTTGATATTCATGATAATATGAGATAATTCGTAAACTCTATCACACCTCCCTCGGGGGACACATACTCCTCCGAAATCCCTTTTTTTCATTCAAGCCCCGGTCCCGTTTTGAGGACGATGTGTCTGCCGTCATCGTCACGGCAATTCCCCCGCCCGTTTTTCAGACATCAGCCGCCGGGAAAGCATACCCGAACGTTTCGTTTCTGTCGATACCGGATATCCCCGACAGGCGATTATTACAAGCGCCGCTTCAAGACGGGTGGCCTTTCCGACCGGTTTATGGTATAGTTCGATTTCACTATAGTTGCATGTGTCCATCGACCGACAACCATCGCCACATGAGGGAGAAAAACCATGAAAGTCGTCGCCTTCAACGGGAGCGCTCGTAAAAACGGGAACACCGCACTCATGATCGAGCAAGTATTCGACGTGCTGAAAGCCGAGGGGATCGAGACCGAGCTGATCAGCCTTGCGGGTCAGGATATCAAGGGCTGTCTCGCCTGCAACAAGTGCGTTGAATCACAAAACCGCCGGTGCGCCGCCATCACGGACGACCCGGTTAATGAGTACATCGCGAAGATCGACGAGGCCCAGGGCGTTATCCTCGGCTCCCCGGTCTATTTTGCCACCCTTTCCTCAAGCCTCAAGGTCCTCATCGACCGGGCGGGCAAGGTGGCCAAGGTGAACGGGGATATGTACAGACGAAAGGTGGGGGCCGCGGTGGTGGCCGTGCGCCGGGCGGGGTCCGTCCTGACGTTCGACACCATCAATAATTTCTTCCTGATCTCCCAGATGATCATCCCCGGCTCCAGCTACTGGAACACCGGCATCGGGCACGCCCCCGGCGATGTATCCGACGACGCGGAGGGGATGCGGACCATGAAAACCCTGGGGGAAAACATGGCCTGGCTCATCAAGAAAACGGCCTCATAGGAGAACCCTTCCGGGCACATGATCCGACGGTTCGGAAACATATCATGATAAGCATCGAAAAACTGGATGTGGTGGGGCGCACCTACCGCCACATAGACAGATACCGGCAGATCCTCACCGTCATCTTCAAGTACGGTTTTGGGGAGCTGCTGGATCAGATACACCTGGAACATTACATCCAGTTCGGCATCAAAAAGCTCTCCCGGGAGCTGTGGCACCGTGTCGATGAACTCAGCAGCGCCCAGCGGCTTCGCATGGGGCTGGAGGAGCTGGGCCCCACCTTCGTCAAGCTGGGCCAGCTTCTCTCCTCCCGGCCCGACCTCATCCCCTTCGAGTACATCGAGGAGCTCTCCCGGCTCCAGGACCGCGTGCCGTCGTTTCCGTATGACGCCGTGCGGGAAATCATCAAGGAAGAGCTGGGAGATTACCCGGAAGACATCTTCACCTCCTTCGAAGAGGAGCCGATAGCCGCCGCGTCCATCGGCCAGGTACACAGGGCGACCCTCGACGACACAACCCCCGTCGCCATCAAAATCCAGCGCCCGGATATCCATGAAACCATCGAGACGGACCTGGAAATCGTCATGCATCTGGCGTCTCTCATGGAGCGAAACATCGAGGAGTTCGATATCCTCAAGCCGACGAAAAACATCGAGGAGTTCGCCAGGGGCATCGAGCGGGAGATCAATTACCTCTCGGAGGCCTCCAATATCGATCGGTTCGCCTCCCACTTCACAGACGACCCCGCCATCGTGGTGCCCCGGGTCTATCGGGACCTCTCGAGCGATCGAATCTTGACCATGGATTACATCGACGGCGTCAAGGTGTCACAATCGGATCGGCTCAAGGCCCTGGGGTACGACCTGACGGAGATCGCCCGCCGGGGGGCGACCCTCATCATGAAGCAGATTTTCATTCACGGCTTCTTTCATGCCGATCCCCATCCGGGCAATATCTTTGTACTCCCGGACCACGTGATCTGTTTTCTCGATTTCGGGCTGATGGGACGCATGACCCGTCAGGACCGAGAGGATTTCACGGAGCTCATATTTCACGTAATTCGCCGGGATGAGGCGAAAGTGGTCGAGTCGGTATTGAAGCTCTGTTACTTTGACGATCCCCCCGACGTGCGGGAGCTGGAACAGGATATCTTCGGCCTGATCGACGAATACATGTACCTCCCCCTGCCGGACTGGGATGTGGCCCGCCTGCTCAGACAGTTTCTTGGAATCCTGACCACGCACCGCCTGCGGCTCTTGCCCCATCAGTTCCTGATGATGAAGGCGCTGGCCGCCCTGGACGCCGTGGGGAGCGCGCTGGACCCGGACTTTGACATCATCAGTCACGGCACCCCCTTCATCCGGGATGTCTATTTTCAGAGGTTCAGCCCCGCCCGCACCATGACCGACATAATGCAGACCGGGACCGATTACTACCGGCTTATCCAGAAAATCCCCGGAGATATATCGGACCTGTTCAAAAAGGCGCGGGAGGGAAACCTGAAGATCGTGTTCGAGCACCGGGGGCTCGAGCCGATGCTCAAAACCCATGACCGCATCAGCAACCGACTCTCCTTCGCCATCGTCCTGGCGGCTCTCATTATCGGCTCGTCCCTCATCGCCCTGTCGGATCTCCCCCCCAAGTGGCACGATATCCCCATCATCGGTATCGGGGGATTCATCGCGGCGGGGATCATGGGATTCGGGCTTTTAGTCTCCATTCTCAGAGGTAAAAGGCTGTAACGCCGTCCCGATTCGCCCGCACGGTTTCGGAGAGCACCGCCGTCCGCGCCGCCCCCTCCTCCCTTGAAAAAAAATATCCCCAATATTGACATTGTCTATATCCAATGATAGGGTATTTCACTGTTCTATCCGTTGTTCGGCTTTTCTCTGTCACTATTATTTCGAGGTTTGCCGTGAAAGACAATATATCAAAGTTGGTTGCATTGGCGACCGTCCTGGTGCTTATCTGTTTTTCGGCCGTGCCGCTTTTTGCCGCAGAGACGACCTTCACCGGTTCTTACCGCGTCCGTTCGGTCATTGACCACAACTGGGGAAAGGAAAACCGAGACCTCACAACAAACACCATCTCCGGTCCCGTCAGATATCCCAGCCACTCCAATGGTCTCTCCACCCGGTATTTCGACCAGCGCTTTCGCCTGAGCATCACCCACACGCAAAGCGAGTACCTGAAGGCGCATGTCACGATCGATATCGTCGAGGATACCTGGGGCGGAAACAGACCCTTCCGGATGAACAACAGCATAAACGGCGCCGTCATCCATGAGGCCTATCTGGAGTTCCTGGTGCCGAAGGTGGGGCTCTTCACCGTCGGAACCCTGGATCGGGGCTGGGGCATGGGAACGTATCTCGGCTCCGGCGGTACGGTCACCAACTTCGACATCAAGTGGGCGATCAAGATTGAAGAGCTGGTCGTCTCGGCGGCTTACACGAAATACGTCGAGCGGGCGGTTGACATGATAGGCCTCCTCACGTGGCCCGGCAGAACCGGGCTCGATGCCACCGGCGGTCCTTCAAGCATCAATTACAACTCGGATATGGACGCGTACACTTTCATGGTGATGTACCTGTCGGATCGGTACTCGGCCGGGGCGCTGTTCCAGTATCTGGTAGATCCCGGCGGCATCTCGTCGGCCGTGTCGATGCGGGGCATCACCGGCAACGACTTCAATGGAGAAATGGTCGATCCGACCGTCGCGGCGGTCAGCTGGCCGGTGCCCAATCCGGTATTCCCCCAGACCCAGACCGGCATCGGTCTGGCGGGCCTGTATGACTGGCAGGTCTACGCCCTGGGCTTTTTCTGGGACTTCCAATTTGCCGAAGGAATGCTCCGCTTCAAGGGAGAGGTTGACCGCATCTGGGGCACCGGCGTGATAAACACCTACGGCAGGGGATACAACAACACCCTGGCGACCATAGCCTTTCCCTTCACCCCCATGCCGGGGAAACGCATTCCAAACAGCCTCGATCTGGAGGGACTGAACATATACGCCGATCTCTCGGTCAATTTCGACATCTTCACCGTCGGCGTGGCCTTTCTATACGGCTCCGGTGAAAAATGGTGGTCCGGCATCACCCAGGAAAACTTCAACTTCAACACCGAATCCATGAGCGATTTTTCCTGGTCGAACATCATTGTCTGCGGCAATCCGGAATATCTCAACAGCGCCGTCGGGGATACGTCTCCCCTGGGGCTGGGCAACAACCAGGAAAACGTCACCTCCCTGAAGCTCTACTGGAGCCTCGCTCCCTTTGAATCGCTGGACATCCACGGCGCGGTGGTATGGGCGAAGTACACCGAGCCGGTGGGTCGGGACGCCCGGGACGCGAATCTCAACAGACTGCCCGACTGGAACGCATTCTACGGACACCCCATGAACTACGTCAGGGGCGCCTACACATACCTCCCGGCCGACGTCAGCGACGACCTGGGGTGGGAAATCGACGCGGGCCTCACCTGGAAGATCATGGAGGGTTTGACCCTGTCATCGGAATTCGGTGTGCTCTTCTGCGGAGACGCTTTCGATTATCGCAACATTCAGACCGGAGAGCGGGAGGAGTGGGGAGAGATCTATCGCTGGATAAACACCCTGACCTACGAGTTTTAACCGCCTCAAGAAGAGATCTCTGATCAAGCGATACCTGCGGGCCGGGACGATATTGTCGTTCCGGCCCGTCTTTGTTCGAAAAGGTTTGTTTCCTATCCTTTTTCCACCACCTGTGCTATACTTGCCTGTCAATTGAACTCTCTGGCATGAATCAGTCCCCCTACCGAAAATCGATCGGATATCTCCTATGGGCAAACGACCGAAATGGTGGCTGAAGGTCGTGGCCTTCTTCTGGCCCCTGACCTGGATCGGCGGCCGCCTCTATCGGGTGCCGGTGCTTGGAAAGCTCCTGGCTTTTTTCACCTCCTTCCTTTTTTCGCCGAAAAAACAGCACCTCACCTACGTGCCCATACACCATGAGATCCAGGGGATCGGCTCAACGCACCTGCCGCGAAAAATCATAGAAGAGCTGATCCGCAGGTCCTCACACCGGGCGATCATTCACCACTGTACCTGCCGTCTGGAGCGGGGATGTTTGAGGCATCCGATCGAGCTGGGCTGCCTCCTGATGGGGGATGGCGCCGCAGAGATCGATGAAAACATCGCCCGGCAGGTGGGAGTGGAGGAGGCGCTGGAGCATGTAGATAAATGCCTGGAGAGCGGACTTATCCCCCTGGTGGGCCGCGCCCCAATCGACAACCTCCTCTACGGGGTGAAAAACCGGGGACGGCTTCTAACCACCTGCTACTGCTGCACCTGCTGCTGCACGATCCTCGCCAGCGGCAAATACCTGCCGGACGCGATCCACGCCTCCCTGGTGCCGCTCCCGGGGCTCAGGATCGAAACCTCCCAGGAGGACTGCATCGCCTGCGGCGAATGTATCGAGAGCTGCTTCATGGGCGCCCTCTCTCTGGAAGGCGGTGTCTTGATACGGGATCTGGTCCGGTGCAAGGCGTGCGGCATGTGCGTCACGGCATGTCCCACCGGCGCGATCAGGGAGACCGTGGACGACATTGAGGAGACCATCAACGACATACTCGCACGTATCGGACGATTCGTCGATTACGAATAGAAAGGATTTTATAAGCAAAACACCCCGGCACCGTGGGGTACGTTCCTTCACCAGTTTTTCACAAACAGGAGTCCGGACATGTCTCGAAGACCCCACTGGTGGCTGACGGTTCTTGCGGCCGTCTGGCCGATCACCTGGCTCTCCGCCCGGGCCACCAGGCTTCCACTCATCGGAGGAGTGGTGGCGGCCCTCAGCCTTCCCTTGTTTTCAAAAAAGAATCTGAATGTCTCATACATTCCCCTCAATGAAACCCTGGGAGGAACACAGAGCAGCTTTCTGCCCCGGGAGGTTGCGTCCGAGCTCATTCGCCGCTCCGGTCACCGGGTCATCATCGAGCGATGCACCTGCCGGGACGATCGATCGTGCACCGAGCACCCCATCGACTACGGCTGCACACTCCTGGGTGAGGGAACAAAGGAGATCGACCCCCGCATCGCCCGGCATGCAACGGTGGATGAAGCCCTCGCCCACCTGGATCGCACTCTGGCCGACGGCCTGATCCCGATGATCGGCCGGGTCAAGATCGATAATTTCATCTGGGGGGTACGGGATCGGGGGAAGCTCCTGACGATCTGTCACTGCTGCCGGTGCTGTTGTACTATTCTCAATTCCGGCAAGTACCTCCCTGTTGATGCGGCCCGATCCCTGGTGCGCCTCGACGGGCTCCAGATCGATATCGATGATGACGCCTGCTCCCGCTGCGGCGAGTGCATCGACGAGTGTTTCATGGAGGCGCTCAGCTTTGAAGGAAATCGGGTGATACGGAACGAAGAGACGTGCAAGGGATGCGGCCGCTGCGTGACCGTCTGCCCCCACAGTGCCGTGAGCATCCATATCGACGATATGGAGCGGACGGTGCATGAGCTGATGGGGCGCATTGAGGAGCTCATCGATTACCGCTGATACTATAAGAAGATTTCCGAAGCCCCGGTGGGAATGCGAAAGGATATAAACCATGGATAAACTTCTTCGATACGGGCCTCCCAAGTGGTTTGTCAGGTGGTCGGTCAAGCTCTCGTGGCCGCTGATGATCGCCGCCAAACGCCTGAGTGATATCCCCCCGTTTTCCTGGATCATCAATCCCTTCTTCAGGTATCCCCAGAATGAACTGACGGCGGTGCCCATCGACGTTCGCCTCAATCCTCCGGACAGCGTGGCCCTCCCCTTTCAGGTGGTCAAGGCCCTTCTTGAACGAACTCCGGATATCTTCATCCTGGACGAGTGCATCTGCCGGCAAAAACAAGGCTGCACGAATCACCCCGTGGACATCGGCTGCATCGCCCTGGGAAAAGCCACCCGGCGCATGCATCCCTCCCACGGGCGCTTCGTTACGACGGATGAGGCCGTCCGGCATGTCGCCCGGGCCGGAGAGGCGGGCCTTGTGGCCAGCGTCGCCCACGTCTGGATAGACCCCGTGGCGTTTCATACCGTTCCCTTCAATCGACTCATGTTCATCTGCCTGTGCGACGACTGCTGCTGCCTCTACCGTACCCACATGACCCGGCGGGGACCGAACCTGAACAAGGCCTACAAAAAGCTGCCGGGGGTATCGATCACGGTCGATACGGAGCTCTGTACCGGCTGCGGGATATGCGCGGAAATCTGCTTTGCCGCCGAGATGCGGATCGAGGACGGGGTGGCCGTGGTGGGAAATGACTGCAAGGGATGCGCCCGATGCGTGACGGCATGTCCCGAGGGGGCGATCAGCCTTGTTACCGAGGATTTGGACTCGATGGTCACACGTCTGTTGAGTCGGGTCGATCGGGTGGCGGACCTGAGTTGACACCGGGGGGATCGTTGTCGGGATTCATGGATCCGATGTGCGAACCGGACACCGTCGGATGTTGTTTCACCGGATACTCGGACGAGGTCGTCGGGCCGAACAGAAATACACTACCGATACCCGCCTTCGAGTTTTATCACGAGATGTAAAAGTGTAATCTTCATCACACTTTTCTATTCCTCGAAAAGGTATAATATGAAAGCTTGAGTATTCCCGACCGATCGGGAAGACGATACTTTTTTATCTTTTTATCCCCGGTCACATGAAGGACGCCCCTCTTTTCCAGGCTGTAGCGCCCGGAATATCAGACGACACCCTGCTTCAGCGTATATCAGATCCCGTATTCATCCTCTTATACCCGGACGCAGTTATCATACAGGTCAACCAGGCCGCCGCACGGCTGTTGGGATATACCGACGACGAGCTGCTCCTCGTTCCCTTGTCGGACCTGATAATGGGCGGGGCGACCTCCCTCTCCCCCCTCCTGGACAATCTCTCTCACGCATCCGTCTCCGAGGGAACCCTCACACTCCTCGACAGGAATACGGTCGCCCACACCATGTCGGTCAGTGCGGACCTCTTCTCCGGAAAATCAAACACCGAGTATGTCCGCCTTATCGCCCGCGCCACAGCCATCGATTACGAAACTCCGGAGCTGCCGGAGAATTGGGACAGGTTGATACGGGAGGCCCTGGACGCCATGCCGATCTTCCTTTGGATTTACGCCCCCGCCGAGGAGAAATTCATCTACGTAAGCCCCGCCTTCGAGCGAATCTACGGCTACGACCACCTGAGCCTCTATCGGGAGCCGGGGCTCTGGTTCAGCGTCATCCACCCGGACGACCGGGATGATATCGTCAGGACCTTCAAGGAAAACGTGGGGGCCTCCCTGGCGCTCCAGTACCGTATCATACAAAAAAAGGGCGCCGTTCGCTGGGTGTCTCATCGCGTGTTTCCGATCCGGGATGAAAAAGGCGGCTCCCCGAAGCTGACCGGCTTCATCGAGGACATCACCATGCGCCGCCAGTGGGAGGACGTACTCAAGCAGGCGTCCGACGAGTGGCGTATCACCTTCGATTCCATTACCGATCTCGTATCCATCCACGATCGCGAGTTTCGCATCGTCAAGGTCAATCGGGCGTTCGCCGACGCATTTCATAAAGAACCTCGTGAACTCATCGGCATCCGCTGTTTTGAAGTGATTCACCACAGGTCCGATCCCTGTCCCGACTGCCCTCACATCAAGACCATCAGGACAAAAAAACCTGCATGTATTGAGATGACAGAGCCGGCCAGAGGCGGCGCTCACCTGCTGATAAGCACCGCCCCCATCCTGGACGCCTGGGGTGAAATCCGCGGATCGGTCCATACCATCCGCGACATTACCGAGCGAAAAAAGATGGAGGACGAACTCATTCGGCTTTCCACCACCGACAGCCTTACCGGACTCTACAATCAACGCAGTTTTTTCAGCATCATCAATACCCATACCGTCCGGGCGACACGGCTGGAACAGAACCTCTCCCTGATCGTCTTCGACCTTGATCGATTCAAGCAGTATAACGACATCCACGGCCACCTCGCCGGTGACGTCGTCCTCAAAACGGTGGGGGAAATTACCGCCGCCTGTATCCGGGAGGAGGTGGATGCGGCGTTTCGGTACGGCGGAGATGAATTCGCCGTGATCCTTACCGACGCGAACGAGTCTCAGGCCCACACCGTGGCCCGGCGTATCCAGAGCCAGGTGGTCCAGACGATTCCCGATATCGGCGTCAGCTTCGGCGTCTCCCAGTGGAAACCGGGCGACACCACCGACGTGTTCATCGAACGGGCCGATACGGCCATGTACGCCTACAAGACCGCCCAAAGGCAAAAATCCCTCCTATAACACCACCCGTCCCATATCGCGAGCATTCTCGATTGTGTCCGCTTCATCAGAAGGCGATCACTCACCGAACTATTCCACAAATGTACGGCCTGAAATTGTACGAAGTGGACATACTTAAGCGATCCAACCGGGGAAGTCGACCGGAGAATGGACCAGGCTACATAATAGTGTACAGCTGTTTTATTTAGACTATAATATTAAATTTAAATATTTTAGTCTTCAATTATTCACAGAAAGTATTTGACAAAAATTTATATCATGGGTATTATATAAAAGGCTCAAGATAATTTATTACCTAACCCGGCTTTTCAACTTTTTTAAGAATATTCCTTGCTCTGCATCAAACACCTTGGATTCACGCTTCACGCCGCCCACGCCGGTTATTCACTCAGAGTGTCATACATCCCGAGTGTGACACATATCACAAAACAAAAAAAGAAAAGGGTTCTTTTATCCGCTTATTGTTATGACACACTGTTTTTGTGTCACCCCGAATAATTTATATATATGGATAATATAAATATTTTAAGCGGATAAATAAAAAAAGTACTACTATTTTTATCGTTATCGATGAAAAACGAACCGTTATCCATGCTGCTGATCGAAGACGATCCCGGCTTTCGTGACCTCGTCGTCCAGATGCTGTCCGAGCCAAACAACTCCGTCTTCGATATAGCTCAGGCCCAGACCCTGGGAGAAGGATGCGAGTATCTCGATCGGGAAAAGGTCGATGTCGTTCTCCTGGACCTGATTCTCCCCGATAACGAGGGCATCGATACGTTTACCCGTCTCAAGGAAAAATATCCGGAACTCCCCATAGTCATTCTCACCTCTATAGAAGACGAGAAAACCGCCGTGGAAGCGGTCAAGGACGGCGCCCAGGATTACCTGTTTAAAATGGAGGTGAAAGGGGATATTTTAATTCGATCCCTGCGTTACGCGGTGGAGAGAAAGCGGGTTCAGGAGGAACTCGAGCAGGCCCGGGATCAACTGGAGCTCCGGGTCAAGGAACGCACGAAGGAACTGGAAGACGTCAACAACAGACTACAAAACGAGGTGGAGGAGCGCATACGGGCCCTGGAGTCACTGGCCGAGAGCGAAGAGCGGTTTCGCGGCATCGCGGAAAGAAGCTTCGACATGATCTTCGAGATCGGCAGCGAGCGTCAATTCCTCTATACATCCCCCGCCGTGAAGCGCATCTTCGACTATACGCCGGATGAGATCATCAACATCCCACTCGAGACCTTCATCTCCGAAGAGGACAAGAGTCGTGTTTCCCAGGCAATTGATACGCTTCTCGGAGGGTCCTACATCGAAGGAGTCCAGTGCGGAATCAAAAAAAAGGACGGCGCCCCGGGATTCATAGAGATAAACGCATCTCCCATACTCCGGGAAGGAAAGGTCCTCGGCGGGCAGGGGATCGCAAGAGATATAACCGAGCGAAAGAAGATGGAAGAGGAGCTGTGGAGACTCTCCATTACCGACAGCCTCACCAATTTGTACAACCAGCGTTATTTCTATACAAAAATCAACGAGGAGGCCAGCCGGGCGAAAAGAATGTCGTATCCACTGTGTTTGATGGTCTTCGATCTGGACAATTTCAAAAAATTCAATGACAAAAACGGCCACCTTGCCGGCGACGAGATATTGAAACATGTGGGAGAAATCACCGCCAACTCAATCCGAAAGGATGTAGACACCGCGTTCAGATACGGAGGGGATGAATTCGCCATTATCCTTCCATCGGCGAAAAAGACCGACGCCGCCGCAGTGGCAAAACGTATACGGGGCTCCATCCGTTCGCTCCCGAACGACATAGATATCAGCCTGGGTATCGCCTCCTTTGAAGATCACGCAAATATAACCTCCATGATAAACGCGGCGGATCGGGCGATGTATTCGCAAAAAGAGGCGAAAAAATAAAACCAACAGGTATCGGTACGTTTACTCATCATTGAAAACATCTCTCATGCGTGCCGCCTTTAACATCCTCAGAGGTTGTCTGTGAAGAAAAACCGACGTTTTGGCCGCTTACGATATATTCCGAGAGAAAGCCCATGACCACAAACACCATCTCAACTCTAATAGTCGAGGATGACCCCGGCTACGCCCGGTTAATCAAGGATATGCTCCATGATACCGCCGGGACGAAATTTTCTGTACTGCACGCCGACCATTTGATGAAGGGCATCGATCTGCTTGCCAAGCACGATATCGACCTGATTATCCTGGATTTGACCCTCCCCGACAGCGAGGGGATCGATACATTCCTTCGCATCAAGGGAGTTACGCCGGAACTCCCCGTTATCGTTCTGAGTTCGGTAGAAGACGAGAATATTGCGGTTCGCGCCGTTACCGAGGGAGCTCAGGACTACCTGTTCAAGGTGGAGATGCGCCCGGCCATTCTGGTTCGCGCCATCCGGTACGCCATGGAGCGAAAAAAAGTCCGCAATGAATTGAAAAACGCCTATGATGAGATGGAAGAGCGGGTAAAGGAGCGGACGCATGAACTGACAAAGCTCAACGAACAGCTCAAGACCGAGATCAATGAGCGGAAGCGGTATGAGGCGGCCCTGAAGGAAAACGAGCAACTGTTCAAGGCCACCATCGAATCCATCGGAGACGGCATCTTCGTCGTCGGTGAAAACGGCGAAGTGACCCACTCCAACGAGCGGTTCATCAGCCTGTGGCAGATTCCCAAGGACCTGTCTCTGAAAAAAAACGACGAACTGCTCCTGGAGCATTTTCTGGGGATGCTGGAGGAACCGAAGGTATTTCTTTCCACCATCAAGGAGCTGTATCACACCAACGATGAATCCCAGGACCTGCTCAAGCTTAAAGACGGCCGCACCCTGGAAAGATATACCCACCCGTTGACCAGAAACGGAAAATTCTCCGGCCGTGTCTGGCGGTTCAGGGACATCACGGATCGGTTCGAGGCGGAGCGGCGTATCTTGGAAAACGAGGAGCGGTTTCGCGGTATCGCAGAACGAAGTTTTGATGTGATATATGAATTCGACGATGCGGGGATCTTCACCTATATTTCCCCGGCCGTTTTTCGCATCACCGGTTTCACTCCAAACGAGCTTATCGGCAAGCCACTCCACTCTCTTTTTACCCCGTCGACAAAGGGCCAGATTTCGGCGATGCTGGAAAGAATCGAGTCGGGAAATGATGTGGAGGGAATGGAGATTGAGGCCGTTAAAAAGGACGGAAGAGAGGTCTCGCTGGAGATCAACTCATCACCGATATTCCGAAGCGGCGTTTTCACCGGAGGACAGGGAATCGCCCGGGATATCAGCGACAGGAAGGCGATCGATGAACAGATGCGGATACTCTCGATAACCGACATCGTCACGGGGCTTTTTAACCAAGTGCATTTCGCGGAGAAAATGCAGGACGAGGTCAAGCGGGCCCTTCGTTCATCGACTCCGTTGTCCCTTGTCATCTATCATATCGACAACCTGGCCGAATACAACGAAACCAACGGTAATCTCAAGGGGGACCGAATGCTGGCGGAGCTCGGAAAGCTCATCAAGAAGTCCATTCGCGAGGATATGGACACCGCCTTTCGATACGGCTCCGACGATTTCGCCCTCATCCTTCCCCATACACAGATCGAAGACGCCGAATCCATTGCCGGTCGAATCGTGAGTCGGATAGACAAGAATCTGAAAGAAGTATCGCTCAGCGTCGGGGTCGCCCCCCTTGAAGGAAGAAAAACCGCCGACGAAATGATCCAGACCGCCCTCAAGGACCTGAACGCCCGAAAGAGGGCCGCCGCCAGTTAGACGAAAACATCACCAGACGGCCCCTATACTTCGGTCCGGTGATGCGTCATTCTTTGTATCAAATAAAAAAGAGGCCCGCCCGGGGCCTCTTTTTCTCTTCCGCCGACCGTCTCGGTGTCCGACTACTCATCGCCGCCGCCGTTCCCGGATTTCTCCGTCCCCTTTTCGTTATCCTTTCCCTTGTTGAGTTCCCTGAGCCGCTCATGGTTTTCCATGAGT
This sequence comes from Candidatus Zymogenaceae bacterium, assembly GCA_016931225.1. Classification (NCBI taxonomy): domain Bacteria; class Deltaproteobacteria; order Candidatus Zymogeniales; family Candidatus Zymogenaceae; species Candidatus Zymogenaceae bacterium. The sequence goes on along the minus strand of JAFGFE010000037.1, from coordinate 34,170 downwards.
CGGTCCACAACCATTCGATTGACACTTCCCTCGGGGAATGTGCCGTCATCACCCTCCTCCCCCGCCGGAACACCGGTAAGGATTTCGATGCCCTCGTCGATGGTCGAGACGCTGTAAATGGTGAACGCGCCTTCACTCACCGCGTCCACGACCTCTTGGGTGAGCATCAGGTCCTCCACATTTGTTTGAGGAATCATCACACCCTGGGTCCCGGTCAACCCCCGGTCTTTGCACACGGCGAAGAATCCCTCGATCTTCTGGTTGACGCCGCCGATGGGCTGCACCTCTCCCTTCTGGTTGACCGATCCGGTCACGGCGATATCCTGACGAAGGGGAAGGCCCGTGACGCCGGATATAATAGCGTAGAGCTCCGTGGAGGATGCGCTGTCGCCGTCGACGCCGTAGTAGGATTGCTCGAAACAGAGCGACGCCGAGAGGGTCAGGGGAATGCGACGGGCGTATTTCCCCCGTAGGTACCCGGAGAGAATCAGCACCCCTTTATTGTATATGCTGCCCGAGAGCTTCGCCTCCCGCTCAATGTCGACAATCCCCGCCCGTCCCAGAGACGTAACCGCGGTGATCTTGCTGGGAGCCCCGAACATATGGGTCCCCAGGCTGTATACCGCCAGGCCGTTGACCTGGCCCACCCGGGAGCCCTCGGTTTCGATCATGAGCACTCCTTCGCTGATGCGCTCACGGATCTTGTCGTGGGTCATGTTGACGCGATTGTCCCGCTCGGTCAGGGCCTTCCTGACGTGAACCGCATCCACGGCATCGTTCCCGTCCAATCCTGCCCAGTAGGCGCTTTCCCGCACGATATCCGCCACCTCGGAAAGCCTCGTCGTCATCTTCTTCTGGGAGCGGGCCTCACGGACCCCGAACTCCACCACTTCGGATACGGCCGCCGGCAAAAAGGGAGCCAGCGATTCATCGTCCGATATTTTCTTTACGAAGGACGCATACTGGTGGATATGATCACCGTTTTTTTCCATCACCGAGTCGAAATCCGATTTCACCTTGAATATCATCGGGAAATCGTCATCCTGGGCCAACAGGAGGTGATAAATATAGGGATCGCCCACCATGATGACCTTGATGTTCGCATCGATCGGCCCAGGCTTGAGGCTGGTGGAGGCGAACAGAAACATCGGCTCGACGCACTGAAACTCGATCTTCTTGTGAATTAAAACCCGTTTGAGGCATCGCCAGCTCCCCGCTTCCGTCAGGAGGTCAAACGTGTTTACAATCAGGTATCCTCCATTGGCGCGATGGACGCTTCCCGCCTTCAGTTTGGTGAAGTCGGTATAGACACCTCCCATGCGATCGACATTGCGATCGAAGGTGCCGAAGAGCTTCGTATAACTGGGGGTGGTTTCAGGGATGACCGGCCTCCCTTTCGTCCGGGAGTTGTCCACTAACAGATTCACCTCGTACCGCCACAGAGGATCCCGCTCCGCCCCCAAGCCCATGAGGGGAAAGGGAAGCTGTTGCGATTGGGGCGTCTCCTGTTCCTTGAAAATGTCGATGTTCTCCAGGATATCTGTCCGTGCACTGTCAAGGTATTCCGACACGCCCAGCGAGGTGAAGGTTTCCTTCATGGCATCCACATGACTGGTGACGATCGGTGCGATTTCCTCCGCCTCCAGTTCCTTGACGCGATCAACCAACTCCCTTTCGATTTTAATCGATTCCCGCTGGATGTTTTCCAGCTCACTGTTCAGCTCGAAGGATTTACTCTTGAGCTCCTCAAAGCGCTCCGCCGGGAACTCCCCCGACTCCACCATTTCTTCAAGGTTCTCAAGGGATGTGGGCTGGCTCTGGAAGTTGGGCACCAATACCGGACGGGTGATCGGCCCCTGCCCCACCTGAAGCTGCACCAGGGAGAATCCCTCTTCCTGGGAGCGCAGTTTAATACGATTGATGAGCTCTTTCTGCCGGTTGCGGAACTCCTCCATGACGTTCTTGAGCTTGTTCTTGTAATCCTGACCGGACAGGCGCTGTACGATCGCCGCCTTGATATCGACGATCAAATCCCCCATGGCCTTTTTGAACTTTTTCCCGTTGCCGGCGGGAAGAAGGAGGGAAATCGGATTGTCCGGATTCGAGAAATTATTGACGTAGCAGATATCGTCCGGAGCGGGCCCCGGTTCGAGGAATTTCTCCAGGGCGGTTTTGATGGTCGTGGTTCGCCCGGTCCCGGTCATGCCGGATACGAAGATATTGTATCCCGGACTATCGATTTCCAGGCCGGTTTTGAGGGCCAGGAGTGCCCGCTCCTGTCCGATAATCTCTTTGAGCGGCTCAATGTCGGCCGTGGTCTTGAAGGGGAACATCTTCGGATCGCACTTCCACCGCAACTTTTCTACCGGTACCTTTCTCTCTTCTATATCCGTCATTACGGGCACTCCCTCGCGTGAATGCTGTCGCTCAAATAGTAAAAAGTCTAATAAAGATCATATATTGCATGATAGTGTATGGGAATTGCCTTGTCAAGAGCGATAATGTGATTGACACGGCGGTTGTTGGCGGTTAGGATGTCCACCATGATCTTACACACCCTTCATTCGGACACTAGGACCTCCTGGTTGATCGTCGTGCTCTATACAGGATTGATTTTCGCCACACTGGCGGATGTCGTGCTGATTATGGACGTCATAGAACGGATCGTGGGAGACGCCCTCAACACAATACTGGCAATCCTCCCCCTCTTCCTTTTGGCGCTTTTTCTTGTGTATCTTATCGTCGTCAAGCGGGAACGGCAACCCTGGCGATACCTCCTGATGATTTTCATCATCCTGTCGGTGGCGCTCATACAGCGTTTCATTTACTATCCCGACGAGAAGGTACACCTCGTCGAATACGGCATGTTGGGCTGGATGATATACCAGGCGGTACGGACGAGCGGGGGCGGCGTTGCGGCCGGATATGTCTGGACGATGGTGCTGGTCCTGATAATCGGAACGGCGGATGAGCTCGTCCAGGCATACCTCCCAATGCGGGTGTTCGACATCAGAGACATCGTCATCAACATTCACTCAGGTATTCTCGGCGCCGTCGCGTGCTCCGGGCTCTCCTATCAACTCGGAGACGAATCCCCCGCCGACACGGATGCCCAGGCAAACGATATCACACAGGATAAGAATCCATAAGAATACGTCTGTCATTGACGGTCGTTCCCGGACTGTCTCACCGGAGAAAAGCGGCCCGTCGCCTTCCCCTGCCATACAGCCCATCATTCTCATGTTTCCCGACATGCTTTCCCAATATCCTCGACCCGTGAAAATTCCTCAATCGTATCGGATTCATACATTCTGAAAAACCCCTCTCACACACATACTCTTTTATTATTCCCATATTGCATTATTGGTCGTGATGTGATACCTTCTCTCAAAAAATGTACAGTACAAAATAGATGCACCGGCGTTCTAACTCCGTTAATCTCGATATTCAGCCCGTTCAGTTGTTCCGAAAGTTCAAGAGATTTTGAATGAGCAAGCGGACCCCACATACACCCGTGCCCTCCAAAAAGACCGGGAAGATATCCCCGGAATCCCCCGTCATGTCCCTCAATACAAATCTCTCAACCGAGCACGCCGTCACCCAAGCGGTGCAACATGCCCTTGCGGGAATCATCATAGCCGATATGGACCGGCGGATTCATTACGTCAATCCCAGAGTTGTACAGATGTGGAGATATGCAACCCGGGATGAGATTGTCGGCAGGAACATCCGGGAGTTACTCGATGATTCCTCGACGCCCACCATGGAAGACTCGATTCGAATCCTTGGGGAAAACGGCCGGTGGGAGGGTGAACTCGTTGCCCGTCGGATCGACGGCTCCACATTCACCGTACTGCTTTCCCAATCGCCCATCCGGGACGAAGAGAATCTTCCTGTCGGTATCGTTGTCTCGTTCATCGAATTGACCGGATACAACACGGCTGTCAAGAAACCGTATCATTCGGAAGACCACTATCGCACCGTTCTTGACCACGTGGGCGATCAAATCCACGTGGTTGATCGGGAGCTGAAGATCATCCTGATTAACCGGGAGCTCGAAACCTGGGTGAAGCGAATGGGATTTGATTCCGAAGAGATCGTGGGAAAAAGTATCTTCGAGGTGTTCCCGTTCCTCTCAGACACGGCCCGGCGGGAATACCGGGAGGTATTCGAAACCGGACGGACCATGATCACCGAGGGCAAATACACCATCGTCGACGACCGTTTTATTACCGAAATAAGGAAAATTCCGATCTTCGATGACGATCGAGTGATCCAGGTGATGACGATTATTCGCGATATCACCCCCCGCAGACGTTTCGAGGAAGAGCTGGTCTTCTCCGAGGAGAAGTATCGGCTGATCGCGGACAACTCTCCGATGGGTATCATCATCCACGTGGACGGCGTTGTCCGTTATTGCGGCGGCAAGGTGGCCGGATTGCTCGGCTTCGACGGCCCCGAGGATATCGTGGGCACACACGTCAAGGAATACATCCATCCGGATGACAGAGACTTCACCATCGAACGGGCGAAGCTCCGGGCCCGGGGTGATGATGTGGTGGCGGGATACGAGTGCCGCCTGGTGAAACGGGACGGGACCGCCTTCCCCTCTTTGCTGTACGGCAACCGTATCAATTATTTCGGCGAAGACGCCGTCCAGGCGGCCTTCATCGACATCAGTGAACGAAAAAGGGCGGAAGAGGAAAAGGAACGGTTGCTCTCTCAACTTTCCATCTCGGAGGCGCAGTACCGCACGCTCGTTGAATCGTCGAATGACGCCGTCATTGTCATTCAAAATGCATCATTGGTATTCTTCAATAAAAAGCTGCAAGAGCTTCTCGGATACGACAGAAGCGATATCATCAACAAGCCGTTTACGGCTTTCCTCCACCCGGATGATGCGCAACTGGTGACCGACAACTACAATCTCCGCATGAGCGGCGAACCCGCGCCCTCGACCTATGAGTTGCGCGGTTTTACAAAAAAGGGCGATACTATCCACGCGGAGATAAACGTCGTGTATACCGAGTGGAAGGGAAAACCCGCATCTCTCGTCTTTCTCAGGGACATCACCGACCGAAAAAGAATGGAAGAAACCCTGAGGGAGAGCGAACGCCTGCACCGTCAGCTTGTGGAGAACGCCAACGACATCATCTTCATCAGTGATCACAAAGGCCGCTTCGAGCTCATCAATCCCATCGCTAAACGCATCTCCGGATACACCGATCAAGACCTCATCGGCAAGCCTTTTCTGAATCTGATCCCCGACAGTCACAAAAGAAGGGTCAAACGATTCTATCAGCTCCAGTTTATCAAAAAAATCCATGATACATACCTGGAGTTCCCGGTCATCACAAAGAACGACGCCACCATCTGGATCGGGCAGAATGTTCAGAGCATTACGAAGAACGATCAGATCATCGGATACCAGGCCATCGCTCGAGATATCACCGCCCGCATCCTGGCGGAGGAGGCCCTTAGGGAATCCGAGGAGAAGTACCGACGGATATTCGAGACCAGCAGCGACGCCATCTATCTGTCCACCATCGACGGCTCCTTCATCGACGTCAATCCGGCGGGGGAAAAAATGCTCGGGTATACCCGGGAGGAGCTGCCGAATATCAACATTATCGAAACATACTACAATCCGGATGATTTCTCTCTCTTCATCGAAAAGATGAAGGAAGAGGGATTTGCGGCGAACTACCCGGTGGGGTTGAAAAAACGGGATGGAACGCCGCTGGAATGTCTGATTACCGCGAACCTCATTACGGATAAAACCGGCCTCGTCATCGGATTCCAGGGCATTATTCGAGACATTACGGAAAAGAAATTTCTGGAATCCCAACTTTTTCACGCTCAGAAGATGGAGGCGATCGGCGCGCTCGCCGGTGGGATGGCCCACAACTTCAACAACATCCTGGTGGGTATCATGGGATACTCCGAGTATCTGCTGGCGAAAAAACAATCGGAAGACCCGGACTACAAGGCGCTGAAGACCATCAACGACGCGACCATCAAGGCATCGGATTTGACCAGGCGGCTGCTGGGCATCGCCCGGGGTGGAGATCATAAACCCATCAGCCTGAATATCAACGACGTCATCAAGCGGGTCCTCCCGCTGGCCACCGGCACCTTTCATAAATCCATCGCCATCGAAACGATCCTGCCCCCAAAACTGCCGACCATCGAGGGGGATCCGGGGCAGCTTGAACAGTGTCTGCTCAATATCTTCATCAACGCCCGGGATGCCATGCCGAACGGCGGCGTGCTGAGCATTACAACATACAACACCGTACTCGATGAGGATTTCGTGAAATCCCACCTGGAATCCCGTGTGGGGGATTACGTGGTCGTGCACATCTCGGACACCGGTATCGGCATGCCGTCGGAAGTCCGGGAACACGTTTTCGAGCCGTTCTTTACCACAAAGGGCCATTCCGACGGATTCGGTCTGGGGCTTTCCTCGGTGTACGGCATTATAAAAAACCATCGCGGATTTGTCACCGTACACAGCGAGGAGGGGAAGGGAACGACCTTCCGGCTCTATTTTCCCTCCAAGACGGGCTCCGTCCCGAAGAAAACCACGGACGACATCCGAAACAGGCTCTCGGGAGACGAGACGATCCTGATCATCGATGACGAGGAGATTGTCAGGGACACCTGGTGCGAGGTGCTGGAGGAGCTGGGATACTCCGTGTTGTGTGCGGAAAGCGGGGAGAAGGGGCTGAATATCTTTTCCACCCGACGGGAAACGATCGATGTGGTGATCCTTGATTACATCCTTCCCAAGATGGGAGGGAGCGAGGTGTTCCTGAAACTGCGGGAGCTGCAGCCGGACATTCGGATTCTTATGTCCTCGGGATACGGGGGAGACGAGCGGTTCAGCGAGTTTTTGGGCATGGAGCGGGTGGGGTTTGTTAAAAAACCGGCCAGGATTACCGAGCTGACGGAGCAGATACGATTCCTGATGGACTCGTAACCCCCGCCCGCCGCGGACCCCGATGATGTCCGCTCTGTGCTTGGAAAGGGAGGTGTGCGTGGGCCTCGGTGAACACTCGGGAGGCCGGCCTCACGATTTCCGAAGGATATGCCCCGCCATGACTCCTTTTTGATACACGCCCCCGTCGACGACGACCTTTCCGTTGACGATCACATATTCTATGCCCGTCGGATGCCGTTTCGGCTCGTAAAAGGTGGCCGTTGTCTCCAGCCGTTCCCAGTTCATCACCACCACATCGGCGCCGAATCCCTCCCGTATCTCCCCCCTCCCGGTGATACCCATCTGCTGTGCGGGTAAAGACGTGCACTTCCTGACGGCCTCGGGAATCGATATCCGTCCCTGGTTTTTGGCGTAGAAGCTGAGATATCGGGGAAAGCAATCGTAAAAGAGATGGGACGGCCTCCCCATGCCCAGAAGAATCGTATCCGTGGCAATGGACACATGCGGGTGAAAGAGGGCGTAGTACATCGAGCGGGCCACAAAGGGATCGTCGGGAACGGTGGGCGTGTGAAAGACCATCACCCTTCCTTCTTCGTCCACCAACAGGTCACACATCACCTCAAAGGGGTGCTTCTTGACGAGTTTCCCCAGCTCGGGGAACGACATCCCCTCCATGTGTCTGTTCTTTTCGGACCCCACGCTCATGACGCGCACGCCGCCCCAGCCGGTCATCTTGAAGTAGTTCATCGACCACCCGGCGGCGTCCCGGTGGGGCCAGTCCGGCTCCCCGTGCTCGATATCGCGGCGTATCTTCCGGCGGATCGTCGGGTCCACCAGGCGCTCCAGGGCCTTGTCCCGCCCCCCCTCCACCACCCAGGGCGGAAAGAAGGCGAGCAGTTCCGTGAAGCCCTGGGACGATGGGACGATATCCAAACCCACGGACATCCCGTCCGAGATCGCCCGGTCGATCGGGGCGAACTGGCCCTTCAGCCCCAGCTCGATAGGAATCGGTACCCTGAGCTTGTTGTAAATGAACGATCCGAAGGTCACAAACCCCTTGACCACCGGCGTCAACGCCTTCGAATAGGGCTGCCAATAGATATGGGAGATCTGTATGTGAATGTCGTTTTTTCTCCCCACGGTCAGCACCTCGTCTATGGCCTGGGGGAGGGTATGGCAGTAGCTCCTGAGGTGCGAGGTGAATACACCTTCATGTCTTTTTATTACATCCCCGAGGGAAACCAGCTCATCCGTATCACTCTGGGAGCCGGGAAAATACTGGAGGCCGGTGGACATCCCGAAGGCCCCCTCTTCCATGCATCGGTCCAGGAGCCGGCCCATCCCCTTTACCTCGTCCGCACCGGCGAGGCGACGATCGGACCCCATGACCGAAAGCCGCAACACGCCGTGAGGCGCCAGCATCCCCAGGTTGAGGGTGACCCCCCGCTGTTTCATCTTGTCCAGGAAATCACCCGTAGAACTCCAGGTTATTCGCTCCTCCATGGAACGCATGACGAAGGCCTCGTTGTAGGCGACGATATCCCGCCGGTGTTCCTTCGTGACCGGGGCCGCGCCCAGGCCGCAGTTGCCGCCGATGGTGGTGGTGATCCCCTGCATGAGCATCGGGGTCAGTATGTCCTCGTGCTCGTCCATGTGGACGCTCAGGTCCGCGTGAGAATGAATGTCCACGAATCCGGGGCACACAAGCATGCCTTCGGCGCCAATGACCCTGGCAGAGGAGGCGTCCGAAAGATCCCCCACCGCCCGTATGGTTCCCGCGACCACACCCACATCGGCCCTCCTGGGCGGGGCGCCGGTCCCGTCCACCACCGTCCCTCCCCGGATGATACAATCAAACGCCGTACCGCCGCTTTTCTGATGCTCGTTCTTCATCTGTCGCTTCCTTTTCTTGATGCGTGCCGCAAAAGGGAGTCCTTTACCTTTGGCCTTGCGCTGTGCGGCCAATACACTATAATAGGGAATACCGATTCGCATTGTACGGCATTCCTCCAGATTTTGAAAGGAGATTTCGTCGATATACGGACTCATCGACAACGTCTGAGGATACGATATGTTCGCCAAATATATAAAAAAGATACAAACACGCGTTCATGACATACTCACCATGAAGGTCAATTCGTCCTTCGACGGGGAGATCACCGTCCAGCGGCTCATCGAGCGGGAGTGGCGCACGGTAAAGCTCATCGGTCAGACCCTCACCGGGCGCAAGCTGACCGTCCGGGCGGCGGCCCTGACATACACCACGCTCATCTCCCTCATTCCCTTTCTGGCGTTTGTCTTCTCGCTCTTGACCGCCTTCAACGTGGATGAGCATGTCAAGGAGATTATACTTGAGCATATCCCCGGTCTGGGCACCATCGCCGAGACGGTCCTCGGCTATATAGACAACACCAACTTCGCAACTCTCGGTTCCATCGGCCTGGTTATCACCTTCTGGGCGGTGTTCAAGGCCATGGATTCCCTGGAAATCACCATCAACGATATCTGGGGCATCAGGAACCGCCGACCGTTCTTGAACCGCATGTCATATTACACCAGTATCGTCGTCATGGCGCCGCTGATTATGATCCTTTCCTTCGGTATCAACACCGTTCTCGCCAGCAACACCATCGTCCAGAGGCTCCAGGACATCTTCCTCATTTCCTGGGTGATCCGATTTTTTATCCGGCTCTTACCCTATCTCGTGCTGTGGCTCCTGTTCATCTTCATATACAAGGTCATCCCCAATACGAAAGTCCAGTTTTCCTCGGCGCTGTTCGGCGCGGTGGTGGGGGGCACCCTCTTTCAATTGATGCTCTACGGATACACCGAATTCCAGTTCGGGCTGTCCCGCTATAACGTCATCTATTCCAGCTTCGCCTCCATACCCTTTTTCATGGTCTGGCTGTATACAAGCTGGCTGATGCTCATCGTCGGCGCCGTCACCGCCTACATCCACCAGAACTACAGCCACCTGAGGGAAAACGCCATGACCGCCTACGTCAGCTACTCCTACAAGGAGCGGCTGTCCCTGAGAGCCTTCATGGCCATCGCATCGGCCTTCTATGAGGGGAAAAAGCCGCTCTCTATCGAGCGGCTCTCGCAGCTCCTCGATGTACCGGAGCATCTCGTACACGAAATGATATTCATCTTAAGAGACGAGAATCTCATCTCGGTTATCTCGGACGAAGACCCCATAGAGATGCGCTTTCAGCCGTCGAGGGATCTCTCCCGCATCCGATTCACCGAGGTGCTCATCGCCCTCAGGGAACATGGAGACAACCCGTCGGAGCAGATGACCGAGGGCGAGCGAGGCTTTCTCGACATAACCCTGGAGCAGATCCTTCGGGACGTTCAGGCAAAATACAAGGACACCACCTTCGACGACCTGTGCAGGGAGTTCGCGGGCAGGTATCTTCTGGAGATGAAAACCAGGACACAAGAGAAACACGACTTCTTTTCACGGTTCTTCTGATGACATCAAAAAAGAAACATACTCCGAAGGAATACGGGAACGTCTCCGGGACGGACACCGACGACGTCTACCTTCCGGTCTGCTGCGGGGAGTTCGGGCTCCGGCAGGCGGCAAGCTTCCGTGAGCTGTGGGAAGCGACCTGGTCCCAGGACCGCCGGGGGCGGGTTGAAAACGTGAAAGAAAGCTCCTCACCCCGTTCGGGGGATCACGACCGGGACACGGAGGAGGAATCATCCAAAGAGTGACATCCCTTTTTTTGAGATTTCCCGATGGAATACGGAGGACTCCATGAGCGGATCATCCGGGAACACTCCCGCCGCCTGCCACGTCCATCATGTGCACCTTTTTGCATCGAATGTTGACGAATCCATCGCCTTCTACCGGGAGGTGTTCTGTGGAGAGGTGGCGCTGGACATGGAACTTGCCGGGGCGAGAAACGTCTTTATCGCCGTTGGAGCGGGGAGGATACACCTGTACGATCAGCCGCCGAAGGATTCGGGCCGGGGCGGCATCCACCACTTCGGCATACAAACCAATGACATCGAGGCTGTGATACAGAGACTCACGGACCGAGGCGTGACGTTACGGAAGGGCGTCACCGATTTCGGCGTCTGGAAATACGTCATGGTACCGGCGCCGAATGATGTGCTCATTGAGCTGTTCGAGGTGGACAGGAACGCCCTTCCGGAACAGTTGAAGCATTACTTCCTGTAATGTGGGATCACAGATTCCCCCCTTGTTTCCCGTCGTCTCCTATTTTCAACGCGCTCTACCTCCGCCGGACCGTTCCGATGACGATCGGTGTCTTAACTCCCGCACGCCCCCCCCTCTCTCCCTTCAACGATACGTCCCGTTTATGCATCTCGTCTCCTCCATCATTGTTCCCGAAGACAAAGGGAAAAGAGACGATTCCACTCGGAATACCCCTTCCCTCTCGAAACGACCTGTCAATCAACAACCGGAAACGTGTCACTTGAAGGAACAAGTCTCTTCCATATCCTGTAATGGCGACCACACACATTAAAATTTTTAAAATACTCTTGACAAATCTTTTGTCAAAATATATAAAACAGATCAAGTATTTCCGGTGCAGCTTGGACATTTTGTGACGGCAATTTCTTCCCGAGCGATTCACTTCCCCGTTGGTTTCGACCGGAATCGATCAACCTCAATCTGAAAAGCGCAACAATACCGTCTTGTGAGTGACGGCCGTGGTTGTACCTCCCCGTGGGGGGCACAACGGTTATTTTGTGGCGGGACGCATACTGTACTGAATGTGTGCGTTATATAGAGACTATACATGTTTCTTTAGTTTTTACAATGTTATGGGAGGTACTGTGACATGAAGAAACTGGCTCTTATGTTACTTTTTCTCATGATCATCCCGGCCATCGCCCTGGGCGGTGATTATGTGCGATTCGATGATCAGACTATCACCGGTTCGCCGAAGATGATCTTCCGTGCGGATCGGGCCGACCTGACCGCAAACCCCGCGCTTTTGGGAGAGGGGTCCACGTCTGGATTTATCTTCGATACCTATTACCTGGGCAGCACCACAAAGGTCTCGTCTGATTACCTGAACCTGCTTGATGATGGTTTGTTTATCGGTCACACGACCGGGTATTCCGACGGCAGATACATCTCCAACGGGTTCGGAACGGACCTGGGATACGTGATGAAGCTGGGCGACGCCTCGACTCTGGGTTTTATCTTCAACTACGATTTCTCCTACATGGAGGGGAACGAGAATTTCTTCGATTACTGGGATGACGGAAGAGGTGGCTTCGGTCGCTTTTACGGAGCTACTGAGCGGAAAGTGAAAGAGAACGCCTTTTCCCTGGCGATGCTCTACAATCTGGCCATTAGCGATGCGTTTTCTTTCGGCACCGGAGTGGAGTATCGGTACACCCACGAAAAGATCTCAGACGACATGGCTGGAAATAGCGCCAATTCAAGCACGCCTGAAAACGCTACCTACATCGACAAAAACACCGTGTTTGACATTCACCTGATGCGCCCGGTGGTGGGCATTTCCGCACAACCCGCGGACGCCTTCGCCCTTAACGCCTCCACCTCGGTTGGCTTCTACTGGGGAAGGATAGACCGGCGGGCCATCTATTCCGTCGACAGAGTTCCCGTTCCCGGTGGAGGCCCGAACTCCGAAGCCCTGGAATCTCGGGACTATTTCGGATGGGACATCGAAGCGGCTCTTAATCCGACCATTATAGTATCTGACACGCTTTCGTTTCCGATCTCCCTTGAGTTTTACTACGGCAGCTTCGACTACGGCATCGATGGCGTGACCGAGGGATACTTCAGAAACCAAGCCTACCGCGGGGTAGCCCGGGGACCGGGGAGCATCGACTACGACGTGGAAGAAGATCTCTGGCACATCATGGCGGGCCTTGGTGTTGTGTATAAAATGGATTCCTACACCTTCGACGCCACGCTGTCCTATACCTACGCCGACTGGGATTATTCCTACGAACAGGTTAATGTCGTATCAGGAGCCGTCGTATTTTTTAATGGTGTGACATCCTTTTCCCAGGATGATTCTCTCATGGTAAATATGCTTTCCCTCGATCTCGGCATGACGGCGGAGTTCACCGAGAACCTCAGCACCTCCTTCGGCGTCAGGTACGACATGGGCTGGGCGAACAAGGAATACGCCAATGCCTATGATTCTCCGTTCATCTCCGGCGCTGCTCCGGACCCCCAGTTCATTGACGCGGAAGACACGGACCTGTTTCAGAACCTGACCCTGGACCTGGCGGTGCTGTACAAGCCGGTCAACGGACTGACCCTCTCCCTTTCCGGCATGGTCACCATGCCCCTGGACGACGTGGAGTATGATATGGACGGCTCTGCATACGGTAACACGGTAGGGCCTCGTTTAGGGTATGCCCTGATCGATCCGACCACGAGAAACCTCTCCCTGGAAACATGGGATTACGGCTGCATGTTCAACCTCATGTACGAATTCTAAAAACAGCCTGAAACCGATATAAAAATCGGGGCGCCCGTTTCGAGCGCCCCGTTTTTTTTCATGTCGGTCGATTGACTTTCATAAAGGATCGGGAGTTTAGCCGCGATCTTCTGTCGAGAACATATCCCCGAAAACCGGCTCCCTTCTACCTGTCTATCACCTCGTAGCAGATTTCACACACCGTATCGGACCCGCCGTTGGCAGTCAGCCCGTAGGTTCCCTCGGGAAGCACCAGGGACGAGAAATCCGCCCGGTTCATCTCGATGGTCTCGGGATCGTCGGCGATGCGCTCCGTGTAGGTATAGACGGTATGGGGCATTTCGCCGATATCGGAAATCGTCACGGAGAAGACGGAGGTGATCCCCTCACCCATGCAGGATTCCCAGCTGGAAGAGAGAAACTGTATCTCGAAATTCACCCCCTTTTTCCCCGCCGGGATGGTGAACTCCACAGGCGTCGTCCGGCAGCTCAGGTCGATCTCCGCCCTCACGCAGAACTCGCCCACACCATGTGAGTAGTTTGACGGCGGCAGGGGCGGGACGAATCCCTCGGGATCCTCTTTAATCGGCACCTCCGCCCCGGCATCGACGGCCAGGTTCGATCCGAACGTATACCCGAATACATACTCTCCCGACGGACCCCAGTACTCCACCACGTACCAGTAGTCCACCGGCAGGGCAGCCAGGGTATCGGTCCAGGACGTGCGGGAGATCACCGCGACCCGGTCGCCCTTCATGAGCGTGCCCGTTATGTCGGAAAAGAAGTTCGGCTCCGCCATCACCGGCGTATCGTCATAGGTTATCGTGCCGTTCTCCCAGGCAACTGCGGACACCGCCGCAATACACATACAGAACATCACCGCCAACAGCACACTCAGTTTTTTCATACCGATATCCTAAATGATTATGACAAAAAACATGTATCATATCATGACAGACGTCCACGGGGGGAACACCGCACCGATCCCGCACACAAATATTACCCCTCCCCCCGCATTTTTCGATCCCTCCGTATGGAGGTACAGTCGATCGGGCCGTGTCCGGGATAAAACGAGAAAGATTCACACGGGGGATTTCCCCCTACTCCATCTAGAAACGGTCGATAATATTCTTGATTTCCCGTTTCGTCAGGGCCTCGGTCACCTCGGGATGCTCCAACCAGTCGGACAAGCCCCAGTTACGCGTGTCGGCGAAGGTGGCATCAGGTCCCCATGACTCCTTCTGGACCACCACGAAACCGTCGTCCGTCATCAGAAAGTGATAGTTGAACAGGACTCCGAAAAAGACCACCGCCGCGACTACGGCCCCGACGAGGATTACGATGTTCTTCTGGTCTGTTTTTTTCTTTCGGGAACTCTTTTTCTTCTTCGTGCTTCGTTTTTTTGCCATGACTCACTCATAATAAATATAATCAGTCTGAATCGAACCTGATGACCTCTCCCGGCTCGTTCGCCTCCATTGTACGCATCAGGGCCGGGTGTTCCTCCCATTCGATAAACGACCACCCCCGGGTATCGACATAGGTATCAGACAATCCAATGGACTCCTTCTTGACGACGACAAGGTCGTCGTCGGTGCGAACCAGGTGAAAATTCGTGGCGAGACCGAAGAGTATGAGCATGATAACGGCGAGAATAACGAGAAGGGTCCCCGTTGAGTTCCCATCCTGGGAGCTGATATATGTACGCATTGACCGTTCCTCCCGTGAAAAACAGTGTACAGATGAGGTGTATTGTATCACATCACCCGCGTCGAACAAGGGAAGAGTCTTCTCACTCACCATACTGTTTTTTATGAATACCGGGAGCCGAAAATCGCCGTTCCGACCCGCACCATGGTCGCCCCCTCCTCCACCGCCACGGCATAGTCGTTGGACATGCCCATGGAAAGCTCTTCCATGACAACGCCGGGGATACGCTCTTTTTCGATACGCTCCGAGAGCCCCCGCAGCGTCACGAAATAGGGCCGGCTGACCTCCGGGTCCAGGCCGAAGGGCGGCATCCCCATCAGCCCCAGAACAGACAGGTTTTCACACGCCGCCACCGAACGGGCAAGCGCGATGATCCCCTCGGGGGAGACGCCGGACTTCTGCTCCTCTTCGGAAATATTCACCTGTATGAGCACGTCCTGTTTCTTCCCCTCAAGGCCCGCCCTTCTATTCAGCTCGGCCGCCAGCTCTACGCCGTCCACCGAATGGATCAGATCAAAGAGGCGCACGGCGTATTTCGCCTTATTCTTCTGGAGCCCCCCGATGAAATGCCACCGGGGTTGGGGGGCGTCGGTTTCCGCGAGGGTAGTGATCTTTTCCCTCGCCTCCTGGACGTAGTTCTCCCCCAGATCCCGGGCGCCTGCGGCTACGGCGGCCTGAACAATGTCGACGCCGAACGTCTTCGTGACCGTGACGAGGGTTATCTCATCACTGCTTCTCCCGGCCTTTTCGGCGGCCCGGGCGATCGCATCATTGACGGTATCGAGGTTTTTTCGAATAGTGTCTTCATTCATGTGTCGTATCCTGTCTGTTCACAACAACCGCCCCAAGCTCCATCAGCGCCGTTATCACCTCCGGCACCGGCAGACCCACGACGTTGGTATAGGACCCCTCTATTTTCGTTACCATCGCCATGGCCATACCCTGGATGGCGTACGCCCCGGCCTTGTCCAGCGGCTCCAAAGTCGCCGCGTAGGCTTCGATCTCTTCGGGAAGAATGTTTCGCATCGTCACGTCGGTTTCCACGCATTGTTTATATATGGATTCGGTGGCCTCCCGGATAATGGAAAATCCGGAGATGACCCGATGTGTGTTCCCAGAAAGGATCCGAAGCATCCGGGCGGCGTCTTCAGGATCTTCCGGCTTTCCCAGAAGCCGGTTATCGACGGCGACCAGTGTGTCGGCCCCCAGGATGTATGCATCAGGGTGGTGTACCGAGACCGCCCTCGCCTTTTCCACCGAAAGTCTCAGAACGTGCTCTTCAAAGGTCTCCCCCGCCCTGAAGGTTTCATCCACGTCGGCGGGGATCACCCGGAATTGAAGCCCCAGGGTTGAGAGAAAATCGATCCTCCGGGGGGACCGGGACGCCAGTATCAGGGGGGCGGTGGTGCGATAGATTGTTGTCATAGACATCCTGATTGTTTCAATATCAAACGGCGGCCAGTATAACAAAAAAGGGTTGAAAAATAAAGGCCTTGGTGATAATGTAACGTACTGATTTTTACTCATTTTTACTAAAAAATACCAACTATGAAGCAGTTGAACGTCAACACCTCATCCCGTGAAGAGATGATCGACATCACCCGGGACGTGCAGCGGGTGGTCAAGGAGAGCGGCGTTCTGAGGGGCGTCTGCTACGTGTTTACGCCTCACACCACCGCCGCAATTACCATCAATGAAAACGCCGATCCGGACGTCCCCCGGGACGTGATCGGCAAGCTCCGGCACCTGGTACCCAAGGACGACGGTTATAAACATGTCGAGGGCAACTCCGACGCCCATATCAAGTCGAGTCTCGTGGGCGCATCGGAAATGGTGATGGTTGAAAACTCCACCCTGGTGCTCGGCACGTGGCAGTCTCTGTTCTTTTGTGAATTCGACGGACCGCGCAGAAGAAACGTTCTGGTCAAGGTCATATCCGAAAGGTAACGGCATGTTCAAACGATCTTTTCACCTTCTCATCAATGCACTAATCGCACTGTTCGCAACCCAGACATTGGCCATGGATTCGGGATCGGGAACGCTCTTCCCCCTTGAGGATAACGGAGTCTGGTACTACACCGGCACCTATGAAAAGGGGGAAAGCGACGGCGAAGATACGGAGATCATCGAGTTCAACCTGAAATCCGAGGTGGTTCGATTCGTGACCGGCGGCGGATACGTGGGCGCCCATATGATGGGGCATCCCTTTGACGCCTTGTCCATCCTGGACGGAGCCGTCTGCCGCTCATCGTATGTCTATTACCTTCTCGGAAACGACGTGTACCTGATCGAGAACCAGCAGGATATGAACACCGCCATGGGCGGCCGGTACGATCCGAGCGCGGAGGAAAAATTCATCTCGTTCCCCCTCATCTCCGGCCTCTACCAGGGCACGATCGTGGGAGAATCCGGGTGGGTCGTCAAGACGACACGGATATCGGTGCCGGCCCTTCGCGGCCCGGTGGACGGATACGCCTT
The DNA here is from genome assembly GCA_016931225.1 of Candidatus Zymogenaceae bacterium. Taxonomy (NCBI): domain Bacteria; class Deltaproteobacteria; order Candidatus Zymogeniales; family Candidatus Zymogenaceae; species Candidatus Zymogenaceae bacterium. The sequence continues at coordinate 16,599 of JAFGFE010000037.1, read as the reverse complement.
CATCATGAAAAAACCGGATGAGGGGAAAATGATGACGTTCGCCCCGGGAGTGGGCATCACCGCCTATTACTATATTGACTACACGACTGGAGAAAAAATCAAATTGAAGCTCACCGAATATATCCTTACTGAGTAACCCATCACCTTCATCACCATGACGCTTTCAAAAAGGAATGATATCTATGCGAGTACTTTCCGGAATTCAACCGTCCGGTTCCCTTCATATCGGCAACTACTTCGGCATGATGCGCCAAATGATCAAATACCAGCAGGAGGCGACACTGTTTGTGTTTATCGTCAACCTGCACGCCCTGACCAGTGTGTCGGATCCCGTACCCCTTGCCAAGGATACCCTGGCGGCGGCGGCGGACTTCCTGGCCCTGGGTCTCGATCCCGAGAAGTGTTTCTTCTGGGTCCAGTCCGATGTGCCGGAGGTAACGGAGCTGACCTGGATACTCAGCAATGTCACGCCGATGGGACTGTTGGAGCGGGCCCACAGCTATAAGGATAAAATCGCCAAGGGACTGGCCCCCAATCACGGGCTGTTCGCCTATCCGGTGCTGATGGCCGCGGACATCCTGCTCTATCAGGCCGACAGGGTCCCGGTGGGCAAGGACCAGAAACAGCACCTGGAAATCACCCGGGACATCGCCCAGCGCTTCAACTATATCTTCGGGGAGACCTTCACCGTCCCGGAGGCGGAAATCAGCGATGATGTGGCGATTATACCCGGCATCGACGGACAGAAAATGAGCAAGTCCTACGACAACACCATCGAGATATTCTTGAGCGAAAAGGAGCTGAAGCAAAAAGTGATGGGCATCGTCACCGATTCCCGGGCGGTGGACGAGCCCAAGGATCCGGATAACGACACCCTGTTTTCCCTGATGAGCCTGTTTCTGGACACAGGCGACCTGGAGAAGCTCAGGGAGCGCTACCTGGCCCCCGGGCTGAAGTACTCCGAGGTGAAAAAGGAGCTTATGGGCGTCATCTGGGAATACTTCGCCCCGTATCGAAAAAAGCGGGACGACCTGATGGCGAACAAGGACCACATCCGAAAGGTACTGGCGGCCGGTGCGGAAAAGACCAGGGCCGAGGCGGAAAAGACCCTGAGTATCGTCCGGAAAAACGTCGGGCTGGTGTATTAGACGTCCCCACACAATCGACAATGCCCGGATACTCCGACGCGGGGATGGAACATCCATCCCCGTTTTTTGTCGGGTATTATCAGAAAGCCGTTTGTACCGTCCGACTCACATCGAGGAGCCGCTCCATGAAACGATATATCTCTATCGGCGTATGTATGCTGTCTGTTTTGATCTGTTCTGTGACACTCGCACAAGACCACACGCTTCCCCTCGACTATGCGTGGAGCTTCTCCGAGGGACTGGCCCGGGTGGAGGTGAACGGTCGCATCGGGTATGTGGACACAACCGGAGAATACGCCGTGAAACCCGAATTCGTCCGAGAATCGGTATTTTACCCCCCCGTTTTCGATTTTCATGACGGGAGAGCCCACCGCCTCCTGGGAGACCGACACGGTTTCATCGACCGAAACGGCGCCCTGATCATCGATCCGAGATTCGATGACGCCCGGGATTTTTCCGAAAACCTCGCCCGGGTGAAAATCTCGGGCCTGTGGGGATATATTAATTCCGACGGCGCCGTGATCATTTCCCCGACCTTCGAGGACGCCGGGGAATTCTCCCGGGGTCTGGCACCGGTAAAACGGGACGGAAGCTGGGGGTATATCGATACTCAGGGGGAGACGGAGATCGCGTTTGCTTTTGACGAGGCCCGGGAGTTCTCCAAAGGATTGGCGGCGGTGCGGACCGGGGACCAGTGGGGATTCATCAACGAGACGGGGGCGTATGCGGTGACGCCCTCCTTTGAAGACGCGGCGGACTTTTCCGGGGGATTGTGCGCCGTCTTTTGGGACGGGGGCTGGGGATACATCGACGAGACGGGGACATTCGTCATCGAGCCCGTATACGACGAGGCAGGGGAATTTTCCGAGGGACTGGCGATGGTCCGGGTATCAGGAAAATACGGCTACATCGACGCCACGGGGGAAATCGTCATCGAGTCGGTCTTTGATGCCGCCGGGGATTTTTCCGAGGGACTGGGCCCGGTGAAGACCGGGGGCCTGTGGGGATTCATCGACGCCGAGGGACACATCGTCATCGAGCCGATGTTCGATCGCGTCGGCGGCTTTTCCGAGGGCTACAGCGCCGTCGGGAGGGACGGCGGGTGGGGGTTCGTGGATCGGGAGGGGGAGTTTTTGGAAATCGGTAGATAGGTTATCTCTCGACTTTTTCTATGGAAGATCGAACGGACTCGGGGGATTTTCCTTCATCATCTTGTCCCTGGCGTCCTTCAACAGATCGACGGCCCTCGGATCTCCGAACTCCGCCAGCGCCGTCATGGCGGTGTATCGTATAAGTTCTTTCTCGTCGTTCAACGCCTCGACAAGTGAATCATACGCCCGGGGATCACCGAGCTTGCCCAGCACAAGAATGGCCTCCACCCGGACATACTCATACTCATAATCCAGTGCACGAAGCGTATTTTCTCTCAGCGATCTCTCAGGGAGGATTGACCTCCTATCAATATCGTAACCATTTATTTTACGCACCAGCTCATACAGATGTCTTTTTATGCTCGCATCTTTCTCATCAACAAGTTCTATCAGGGGCACCGCCACCCGGGGATCGCCGATTTCACCCAGAGCTTTAACGGCGCTCTCTCGAACCGTAGAATTTCTATCCTCCAATGCTTCAAAAAGCGGCTCCACCGCCCGGGGATCGCCCATCTTCCCCAGAGCTTCCGCGGTACTTTCTCGAACCTGGAAGCTTTCGTCCTCCAACGCCTCAAGGAGCGGCTCAACGGCCCGGGGATCACCGGTCTTTCCGAGGGATTTTGCGGCATATTCTCTTATATATGACTCATCATGCTTCAATAAATCAATTAAAGCGGGGAGAGCTGGATCACCCATTTGTATCAATATGCCGAAAAGCTCCCGTACCGTCAACCAGTTAGCATCGTTTAGCATCACAACCAGCGGTTTCACCGCCCGGGGATCGCCGATTTTCCCCAGGGCGATTATCGCGTTTTCACGAACCTCCGCATCCATATCGTACATCGCATCGGCAAGAGAATCTGCGGCTCGGGGATCACCGATCAACCCGAGAGCTTTCGCGGCTTCCGCCCTCCTGTGATCATCGACATCATTCAACGCATCGATAAGCGGCTCCACCGCCGGCTCTCCGATCTGCGTCAGTCTCTCTACCATGGTTTCTCTCAGAGACCGATTCTGGTGATTCAGCACCTCGATGAGTAATTCCGCGTCAATCCCGCCGAGCTTTTCGAGATCCTCTTTGGCTTCCATCCTTTCCTCATACGGCGTGGCTCTCGATAGTGTTTTCACAAGCAGGTATTTTCTCTCGTCATCGAGTTCTCTGTGTTCATCTTTCGTTTCTTCTTCACCGGATTCATCCAACTCCGTCTTTTCCTCAAGGATCTTCTTTTCCGACACATCATCGATTTCCTCCAGCACATCAACCGCAAGATCCCTCACTTGTGTATCTTCATCGTACAATGCGGTTTTCAGCATCTCTAAAACACCGGGATCATCTAACTCAATAAACGCAAGCAGCGCATAATACCTGACTTCTCCATTCGGATCGTCCATCCTTTTCACAAGCAATCCCCGGGTCCGGGCCTCATCGATTTCCATCAACGCCTCCACGGCGCTTTCACGAACAAACTGGTCTTCATCGTGAAGCAGGTCGATAATCGGCTCCACGGCCCTCAGATCGCCGATCTCCCTCAATGCTTCCATCGCATTGATCCTTACCCGTATGTTATCGGAATCCAGCACGTCGATGAGCGCGGGAACCGCCGGTTCGCCGATCTTAATCAGCTTTTCTCTGGCCCCCTTCTGAACATCAATATCTTCATCATCCAATTCCTCGATGAGCGACGATATCATCCCGGCATCGATATCCTCCATCTCAAACATAAGTTGATCGTCCGTTCCCGTTGATTCATCAGGACTTTCTCTCTCAATCGCTGTTTCATGGGGACTTTCGCCCTCTGCCGTATCATCCTGGCTTCTATAATAGTGGATGCAGAACAACGAAAATGTGAGCGATACGACGAGTATCAACGCCAGCGATAGTATGTATCTTCTTCTGTCCTCCATGATCTACTCCCGTATGTAAAAACCTCGATGCTACGTCAGGATGCGCACATTACGTCCCTGCAAGCGCTTCCAGCGCTTCGTCTATTCCTTTGAGAACATATGGATTTTTTTTGTTCTCTCTTCGCTTACGCGCCTTCTTCAGGGACCGTATCACCCTCGCATCCCCGATCTCCCCCAGGGCCACCGCGGAGAAATACCGCACGAAGAGATTCTCGTCCTCCAACAACTCGATCAACGGCTCTACGGCTCGGGGATCGCCGAGCTTCCCCAGGGCTTCCGCCGCCCTTTCCCGCACCTCGTGTCTTTCATCCTTCAGTGCGCGAATGAGCGGCTCCACCGCCTAGGGGTTCTTTTTTTCTATCATCTCAACGTATGTATGGGTGACCACCCTTCTCGGCATATACTGTATGAAAACGCACCAGGCACAAACCAACCAGGGACACCGCTGCGCACATTTTCCCTGTTATTTCACGCCCCAACCCCTCACCACCAAGAAAATCACACCACGTCGCCAGGTGTATGTTACTTGTCTTCAAATCTTTTCAGGGCTTCGTCTATGGTGAACACCATCACCGGATCACCCTCGTTCTCTTTCCATTTTTTCGCCCGTTTGAGGCATGTTATTGCGCTTGGATCTCCAATCTCCCATAGAGCGATGACGGCGCTTTTGCGGACCTGGAGAACTCCATCCCGTAATACCATACAGAGGGGCTTTACCGCCCGGGGGTCTCCGATCTTCCTCAATGCCTCGGCCGCATTCTCTCGAAGCCTTGAATCTGTCTCCTCACATGCACTCACCCATCGCGTTACGAACGAATCGTAGGAGAAGATTCTCAAACCGCTGACGCGTTTCAGTGTCCTGTACAGAAAGGTATTAAGTCGGTAATTCTCGGGTATAAGCACCGCAATGAGCGGCTCCACCGCCCGGGGGTCACCGATTTCTCCCAGCACCTTCACCACGTCTTCCTGGACTTCGGAATCCCCGTTATCCAAAAGTTCGATGAGCGGCATTACCGCCGGCTCGCCCATACCCACCAGCACTCCCAACGCTTCTTTTCGAACGTCTTCGTCTTCATCCTTCATCGCATAGGCCAGTGGTTTTACGGCCCGGGTATCCCCGATTTCACCGAGAGCAGTAACCGTGGACTTTCTCACCGTCGAGTTTTCGTCTCTCAACATCTCGATGAGCGGATCAACGGCCCGGGCATCCCCGATTTTACCGAGGGCGGTGACCGCGTACCTTCTCACCGTCGAGTCTTCGTCTTCCAACACCTCGACGAGCGGATCAACGGCTCGGGTATCACCGATGTCTCCCAATATCACGATAACCTTTTTACGAGGCATGTACTCTTCATCCATCATCACCTCTATGAGCGACGGGACAGCCGCCTCTCCCATATATGTTAACGCCTTGGCTGCTCCTCCTCGAACAGAAGAGTCTTTATCCTCCAGCGCTCCGATAAGCGGATCGATCGCTGGCTCGCCGATGTCTACCAGGGCGTCCCTGGCTGCATGACTAATACCAATATCCTCATCCCTCAACGCTTCAAGAAGCGGCTCCACCGCCCGAGGGTCACCGATGCCTCCCAATACATCCACGACAATTCTTCTTAAAGAATTATCTTCATCCTCTAGTACAGCAAGAAGCACCTCAAATCCCCTGGTATCGTCAATCTTTACCAGGGCGAACGCGATATATTCACAAAGAAAGTAATTTTTTTTCTTCAGTGCCTCAATGAGCGGATCCATCGCCCTGGGATCTCCGATATCTCCCAATGCCTTTGCCGCATATTCCTGATTGAGGGAAGCATCATCCTCCAATATTTTAATGAGCGGTGGAACCGCCCGAGTATCTCCTATTTTCCCCAGGGCGATTATTGCATGATAGATAACTTTAATATCTGTATCATTCAACGCCTCGATGAGCGGATCCACCGCCCGGGAATCTCCGATCTTTCCAAGAACCTCTGCCGCATACCCTCGAACCAGTAAATTTTCATCATGTAACGCTTCGATAAGTGGGGTGACCGCTGGCTCTCCGATCTCAGACAACGCTTTTTTCGCTTTTTCACGTGCATGTATATCCTTGTTGTCCCCCAAATCTTCTATGAGAGACTCGATTTTTTTGAGATCAATATTCTCTTTTGGAGTCATTGATGATTCATCCAAGGAAGCGTCTTCTTTTTCCTTTAACGTTTCTATGAGTATTTCCACCGTCGGTTCGCCTATTTTTTTCAGAGATTCTTCTGCGAATTTTCGAACAACGGGATCTTCATCCTCAATCAACCCCAGGAGCGGCTTGATCGCCCGGGGATCACCAATTTCTCCCAGCACTTTCGTTGCTTCTCTCCGAACAGAGGCGTCTTCATCATGTAACGTCTCGATGAGCGGTTTCACGGCCCGATAATCTTTGATGGTACCCAATGCCGTTGCGGCACTTCCCCGAACACGATAATCATCATCCCCCAACATATCTATCAGCGGCCCAACCGCACTGGGATTGCCTACTTCCCCCAACACTGTCGCGGCAATCGCTCGATTGGCGGCATCTTCATCTTGTAACATTTCAATAAGCGGATCTATCGCCGGTTCACCTATCTCTTTGAGCACTGTGATTGCGCATTGTATCTCAATAAAATTACCATTTCGTATTGTATTGATGAGCGGAATGACGGCCGGCTCTCCAATTTCCATCAATGCCTGTGTTATCGAAAAATAATTACATATACCCTCATCCTTCAACGTCTCAATGAGCGGCTCCACAGCCCGTGGATCGCCGACCTCTCCCAGCGCTTTTACGGCGCTTTTTCGAACCAGAGCATCTTCATCATTCAAGGCATCTATCAGCAGATCGAGCGCCCGCACATTTCCTTTTTCCGCGGGAACTTTCAGAAGATCGATCGCCTCTATTCTCTCATCTGCTTTTTCGCTTTGCAGCATCTGCTCGAGATCTTCGCTCACGAACACATGGTCACACGAAGACAGGAGCAAAAGTATCACCATCAAAGCCGGTACGGAAACAACGATTATTCTTTTTCTCATCACGACACACCTCTGCACAGAAGACTCACTTATGACACGACAATACTTACGTGAAAAACATACGACGCATCACGACTGGACGCCGACGGATTTCTCCGCCTCAATCGACACAGCCTTTCAGCCTCACAATACCGTCTGTAAGAGCTATACACGCGTTGAGATTCGTCGCTATGTCGGCAACTTCTGTTATTATCGCTTTCTTTATTTGCGTATCATATACATACGCATATATGCAATAACAAAATCACCGAAAATGAAATTTCTTTATACTATGACGGGTGAAAATGGCGGCCGGTTGAGGGCGGGACCGGAAGGTGGCGTGTTCGGGGACGAAGACGCCCGGTCTTTCAGACGGGGGTGTCGCCCGCTTTCTATGGGGCGTTCACGATTTCGAAAAAAAAAGCGGCGATGTTTCCATGAGAAAACACGCCGCCTTTTTTTGTCTGGATTGTTCTTAGTAGCTTCTTCTGGGACCCCGGTTCCTGGGGGGACGGGCTTCGTCCACGTTCAGGGTGCGTCCCACGTACTCAGTGCCGTGGAGGGCGTCCTTGGCCGCAACGGCCTCTTCCTGGCTGGACATCTCCACAAATCCGAATCCCTTCCCCTCGATCACTTTGGCCTCGACCACCTCTCCGTAGTTGGCGAACAGCTCTCCCAGCTCGTCGCTGGTTACCGAGTAGGTCAGATTTCCGACAAAAAGCTTCTTGCCTTGCATCTTCAGCTCCTTCTTTCTCTCCTATTTAACAATGGTCGTTTCGGGGGCGAAAGAAGGAACCAGACATCCCTTATACGAAACACATTATTAAACACGAGAACACAATAAAAAAGCCGAAAAGAAACGCCGAATTCCTCCGAGGAAGGTCATCGTATCGCTTCTTCTCAGCACTCTCTTTCAGGTACTTTAGACCTGATCCGCAACATATTTGATTCACTTCTCTTTACGCATCGGGACCGGATGTCCCAATATGTGACTATTATTGTCAATAGCAAAGTATTTGTCAAGCACAATAGCATACATTCTGATATTATTTTTCGTGCAAATTTAACATAAATCACATCCGCATTCGTTACGGACACGAGCGGCCCCGCCGCTAATTCGTCGCCAGAAAGAACAAAATCCCGAAAAAATGGGAAATGCTGCCTGCAAGCACCAGCACATGCCATATGGTGTGGTGAAAGGGAAGCCTTCTGAGAGCGTAAAAGACCAGCCCGATCATGTAGCATGCCCCGCCGATGACCAGCCAGAGAATCAGGCCTGGAGGGAGCATCTGTATAATGGGTTTTATGGCGATGAGAATGAGCCACCCCATCACCAGATATATCCCGAAGGAGACCAGTTCGTGGCGCTCGGGGAAGATGGAGCGAAACACCACGCCCCCCGCCGCCAATCCCCAGGTGAGACCGAAGAGCGTCCACCCCCATCCCCCCCGCATCGAAACGAGGGTCAGCGGCGTATAGGTCCCGGCAATCAGCAGATACACCGCGGAAAGATCCAGGATGCGAAAAAGCCGCTTGAGCCGTGGCCTTTTAAATCCGTGAAAGAGGGTCGAGACGACATACAGGATAATCAGCGTTGCGCCGTAGATGGAAAAACTTACCACCCGCCACGGATCACCACGAAGCCCCGCAAACACCACCAAAAGCACCAACCCCGCCACGCTCAGGGCCGCCCCGATGCCGTGGACGATGCTGCTGGCGGTCTCCTCGGCGGGGGTCTGCTCCTGCCAGTCCGGGGTCGCCCACTCGGGCATCGCTTTTTTTCCGTCTTTCCCTGAATCCGTCATGCGAGAACCTTTCGCTGTGTAATGAAAACGTCCTTTCAATCGGGCGATTGTATACCCGATTGTACATTTTTGCAATCCTTTATGTGTCGTCTTTTTCTCCTCATATAATACCATATCCACAGCCGACATCCACCGGTTTCGGGGGTACACGGATTGTTTTGTCTTGTCACTGTTCCGACTGGTGTGCTACAGTATTTTCCGACTACTCCGACATTCCACCGCCCACCCGAAACAAGGAGCACGCCATGAACGCTCGGGAACGCTTCCACGCAACATGCCGATTCGAGAAGACGGACCGCCTTGTCCGACGAGAAACCGGCGGATTCTGGGAGGAAACAATCGCCCGCTGGCGCTCGGAGGGCCTCCCCGACACCGTGATCGACGGCATCATGACGGCCCCGCCCTTCTTCGGGTTCGACAGCATGTGCTGGCTTCCCATCGCGCCGGGGGCCATCGCCGAGCCCGGATTCATGCCCACATTCACAGAAGAGATCATCGAACAGACCGAGAAGTTCGTCATCTCCCGGGACCCCGGCGGCAAGATCATCAAAACCCTCTCCGACGGCAGCTCCACCATCCCCCAGTACCTGGATCACCCGGTCAAGACCATCGCCGACTTCGAGGAGCTCAAGTGGCGGCTGGACCCGGAAACCCCGGAGCGGTTCACGAACGTCTTGGACATCATGATCCAGCTTGCCGAGAACACACCGGACAACTACACCTGTATCGTCGTCTGCGGCGTGTTCGGCACGCTGAGAAACCTCATGGGGCTCAAGGGACTCTCCATCGCCATCCGTCGGGACCCAAAGCTGCTCCACGCCATCGGGGCGCAGTGGCTTCATATGCACAAGGTCCTCATCAAGAAGATTGCCGATCGCTCGCCGGTGGACTGGATATTCTTCTGGGAGGACATGGCCTACCGCAATGGCCCCCTCATCTCGCCTGCGGCCTTCCGTGAATTCATGACCCCGTACTACACGGAGCTGATCGCGTACGTGAAGGCGGAGACGGACATCACGTGCTTCAACGTGGACACCGACGGCGACGTGTGGCTGTTGATCCCGCTGTTTCTGGAGGCGGGGGTGAACATGATGCTGCCCTTCGAGGTACAGGCGGGAATGGACATCCGGGAGGTCCGGCGGAAATACCCGGAGCTTATCATCAACGGCGGCATCGATAAGCGGGTCTTCTACGACGGCAGGACGAAGGACGAGATGAGGCGCGAGGTCCACGACAAGGTCGGCTTCATGCTCAAGAACGGCGGGGGCTACATCCCTGCCTTCGATCACGATGTCCCGCCGGAGGTCTCCATGGAGAACTTCCAGTTCTTCCTGGAGCTGGTCCGGGAGATGAAGTAAAACCACGAAATCAAAGAAGGCGTTCGCTGCGTCACTTAGCGTCGTAAAAAAAGGGGGCTGATCGACCCCCCTCCTTATTTGGTATCAAGTTATTTTAGAACGTCTACACTCTTGCTACCACTACGGCGTCAGCGTGTCCCCCGCGCCGAAGTTGGTATACACCGGCTGGTCTTCGTCGACGCCCGCCTGGGGCAGCGCCTCGCCGGCGTCGTAGTTGCCGTCCCAGGTGCCGTCGCCGCCGGAAGCCATTCATTGCCCCATTTTTTCCATCCCTTTACACACATACCGTATTCATGTGGACACCGTCTCTCCGATTCTGATATAGTAACACCTTGTTGCCGTAAACAGGGTAACAGCCGGCAGGAAAACATGCACCGGATATATTCAACCAGGAGATTCTATGAGAACCCTCATGATATCGGCAAGCCGTGAGGTGACGCCGGACCCGGTCTATCCCCTTGGAGCGGCCTACGTGGCCGCTGCGCTGAGAAACGCCGGCCACGATGTGGACATCACGGATGTGCTCTTTGCCGACGATCCCCGTGCCGCGATTACGGAAAAAATCGCCGATTTTCGCCCGGACGTGGTGGGGGTCTCCATCCGCAACATCGACAACGTCTCCTACCCCCTGTCGGTGTCGTTCATGGACGAAAATAGAAACGCGATCAGCGCCGTTCGGTCGGTGTTTTCCGGCCCGGTTGTCCTGGGCGGGTCCGGTTTCACCATGATGCCCCGGGAGATACTCGCCGCCACGGGGGAGCGGATGGGCATCGTCGGCGAGGGGGAGGAGGCGATAGTGCTCCTGCTCCGTGCTATTTCGGGAGGAGGCGACCTGTCGAGGGTGCCGGGACTTGTGGTGATGGAGAACGGGCGCGTCCGGATACAGAATCCACCCCGGCCCATCGAAAACATCGACGCCGTGGGCCGCCCTGCGGGGGACCTGTGCGACAACGCCGCCTACCTGAAGTGGGGCGGTATGGGCAGCGTCCAGACAAAGCGCGGGTGCACGGCAGGCTGCATCTACTGCACCTACCCCATCGTCGAGGGGAGAACCATCAGGGTGAGAGACCCGAAACTCGTGGTGGACGAGATCGAGCACTCCCTTGGTGAGTGGGGGGTGGATACCTTTTTCATCGTCGACAGCGTCTTCAACGCCCCCCCGGAACACGCCCGGGAGATCGCCCGGGAAATCATCCGGCGAAAGCTCACCGTTCGCCTTGCGGCATACGTCTCCCCGACGCACATCAGCGAAAGATTGCTGGAGGACCTGAGGAACGCGGGGCTCACCGGCCTAGACCTGGGGACGGACAGCCTGTCGGACACCGTGCTGAAAAAACTCAACAAGGGTTTTACCAGAAAGGACATCGTCGAGACCGTCAAAGCCGCCCATTCAATGGGTATGATGACGTGTCTGAACATCATATTCGGATCGCCGGGGGAAACAAACGACTCGATGCGGGAGACGGCGGACCTCATCGACGAGCTGTCTCCCACTGCCCACCACGCCATGGTGGGCATCAGGATCTTTCCGGGAACCGGCCTTCAGAAGCTGGCGGTGGCCGAGGGAATGGATGAGGCGAGAACCATCGGCCTTGAGCCGATATTTTATATTGCCCGGGATGTGGCTGAAAGTGTTGTGGAGTTCGTCCGTGAGCGCGCCGTCGGCCGTCCCAACTGGATCGTACCGGGCCAAATGATCATGGCGGGGCAGGATTTTAAAGGCGTCCTCCGTCCCGAACGGTACGACAGCGGCCTCGGCTCCCATTTCAGGATGCAGGGCGTCAGGGGGCCCCTGTGGGAGATGATGGGCCGGAACGACGAAGATTAACGTCGGAAAACTGGACTAAATCAATCATTCAACTGAGAGGAGAGAGAGGATGGGCGGTAAGGACACTTTCGCCTACTCGGATATCGTTGAAATCGAACAGGTGCTCTATCGGTGCAGTCACGCGGTGGACAAGGGCGAGATAGAAACAACCGTATCGCTCTTTCAGCCTGACGCCGCGCTGGTCATTACCTGGGAGGAAAACGGACGTCACGAGGGGCATGATGTAATACGGAAATGGTTCGAGAACTACGAGCAGGGTGTCCGGAGTTCAACGAATTATTTGCGACACCGGATCACCTGCCCCGTCATCGATGTCGACGGCGACTGTGCGTCGGCCTCTTCATACCTGGAAGTTGAGGCGGCCAGCAAGAGCGCCGGAACGGTCATTAAAACCGTGGGGCGATATGAAGATACTCTCGTTCGGACCGACAAGGGCTGGCGTTTCGCGGAAAAAGTGATTTACATGGACAACACCTATGCCGTCTGATCCTGAATCATATACTTATATATATCTCACTTCCGAGAGTTCTCGGGGAGGCGCCTTCCTGAATTTATATTTCGGATACCCCAGGATGACGCCGGCGGAAACCTCCCGGTCATCGGAAAGAGAGAGAAGCTTTCGTATTTCGGGAACCCGATTGCACGCCGGCGGGATGATGTCGTTAAAACAGGAGCCGATCCCCATCGCCTCGGCCATCAACACGGCATGAAGCGCCGCAATGAGGCAGTTCGCCTCTCCCACCGGTTCATAGGTGGGGCTGTGAAACAGCATCAGCACGCGCGCGCCTCTCAGGATTTCGTTGCCTTTCCCCTCCCGGTACCAGCGGATATACCAGTGCATGCCGGGCATGACAAAATCCTTGAGCGTCCTGAACCCCTTTTTCCCCGCCCGTCGCTTGACGATCATCCGGGCGATCGGGTTTCTCAGGAGCCGTTCCAGCTTCTCGTACATCATATATGCATGCTCGGAAAGCTCCGCCAGAACGTCCGGATCGTCTATCACGATGAGCCCGGTGCTGCTTTTTCCCGTGCCTGTGGGCGCAACGCGGGCGGCATTGATGATCGCATCGATTTTTTCCCGGGGAATCGGCGTGTCCGTGAACACGCGCACGGAACGACGCTGCTTCAGCAACAAAAAAAGGGCCTCCCCGTCGATGTCCACATCCCTGACCGGGGCGAAATCATCATCGTTCAGGGTCTGTACCTCAATGGCGTCTCTTGGGCAGACGGCGACGCAATGGCCGCATTCCATGCACAGAAGACGACGCTCCTCGGAGACAACGGTAACCTTCTCTCCATGTAAAAAGGCGGCCTCGGGGATATGTCGGGGACACACGGCCCCGCATATACCGCAGGCGGTACACGCCTTTTCATCAATACGAATCATGGCACGCTCCCAATTCGGAAACAGCAGTCCCGATAAAAACAGACGGGCAGTACTGAAATACCATACCATCCACACACAAGTCCAATCCTTTTTTTACATCCGTCACACGCGTAACGCCCGGATCTGCAATCGTCGCATTACAACCGCGACACCGTTCTTTTCTTTTACCCGAATCTTTCGTATACTGTTTGTTTGATGGAATACGGTGGTTTCAAGCGTGAGCTGTCACTCCATTGCATTTCATTTCATAAAAGTATTGAATATTCACCCCCTTATCAATTACAATCAAAGGTGTCGAACGAATACTCACGCAGCCTATCGGTTTCTTTCTTTACGATGCACACGACCGCGGAAGGGATGAAATGAAAAAGAAACAGATCGACCATGCAAAAGAAATCGAATCACTCACGAAAAAAATCAGTGAACTTGAGGCCGTCATCCAGGAACTGACCCGTCCGTACGATACTCTGGAAAACGGACAATCAAAGCTGAAGGATATCCTGAAAAACATCCAGGAGGGATACTACGAAACCGATCTCTCCGGCAATATGACATATGTCAACATCCCCCTCACAGACATGATCGGGTATCGCTCCGATGAGATCCTGAATGAAAACTTCCGACGCTTTTCTCCCAAGAAGCATCATAAAGGTGTTGTCACCGCATTCAATTCGGTGTATCGAACGGGAAAACCGATCAAGACCCTCACCGGCACATTCTTGAAAAAAAACGGGGACATCCGTAACTTTGAACTCTCGATCTCGCCGCGAAAAAACAGGACCGGTGAAACCATCGGATTCTCGGGTATCGTCAGAGACGTCTCCGAACGACTCAAAGCGCAAAAGGAAATCAGTTATCTCAGGGAGCTCAACGACAGCATTATTAATTCCATACTCGATCCGTTGGATATCATAGATAAAAATTTCAAGATAGTCTTCCAAAACGACGCCAGTGTTGAACAATTCGGCACCGGCGTTGGGAAACGATGCTACCGCTTCTTTTCCAAACGCTCCTCTCCCTGTCCGAACTGCGAGACCATACACACCATAACAAAAAAAATTCCGATCAAGCGGGAGACGGAGTATCGTGGATTAGTCTGGGAGATCCTCTCATTCCCCATACTCATGCCGGACGGCGAAACATACGGCGCTCTTGAGATCTTTAGAGATGTAACCGAGCGAAAACGGGCGACGGAGGCCATAAAACGATCGGAAGAGCGGTGGAAAAATCTTTTCGACAACTCCATCGATCCATTCTTCACGGTTGACCTGAAGGGAAACATCACCGCGGCCAATACCGCCATGGATCAGCTCACAGGGTACACAAAAACCGAACTTGTCAGGATGCGTTATACGGACCTGATGGACCCTGATACGGCACAGCGGGTGAAGCTACATTTCAACCGATTGCATAGAACGGGATTACCGATACAAAGCAAGATCTATTCCATCAAAAACAAGTTCGGAGACGAGTTGATAATCGAGGGGAACGTCAATGTTATCAGAGAGGGGGACGAAATCGTCGGATTCCAGGGATCATTCAAGGATATTACGGTCAGGAAACTGATGGAGAACGCCCTGAGAGAATCCGAGGAGCGAATCAGGAATATCTTCGAAACGTCCGCGGACGTCATCTTCGTGACAAACATCAGCGGTGAAATTGTCGATATAAATCCCGCCATCGAAGCAATATCCGGATATTCCGTCAAAGAAATGATCGGGGCATACTCCCACACGTTCTACAAGAACCCGAACCAGAGAGAGGAACTCATTGAGGAGTTGAAACAAAAAGGGTATATAAAAAACAAGGAGATGCTTTTTTTAAAGAAGGACGGTTCCGAACTCGAAGGCCTCATTACGATAGCCCCCCGTCTCGATAGTGAGGGTGAAATACTCGGCATACAGGGCACCATCAAGGACATCACCGAGAAGAAGCGCCTTGAGCAGCAGCTCGTCCAGGCCCAGAAGATGGAGGCCCTGGGAAACCTCGCCGGGGGAATCGCCCACAACTTCAACAACATCCTCGTGGGCATCATGGGGTACTCGGAATTCCTCATGAAAAAAAAGGACGAAAACGATTCGGACTACAAGGCCGTCAAGACGATTTTCGAGAGCACCATCCGGGCCGCCGAAATGACCCGTCAGCTTTTGAATATCGCCAGGGCCGGCGAACACACCGCCCGAAAAATACAGCCCGAAGCCATCGTGAAAAACACCCTGCCGCTGATAAAAAACATCTTCGATAAAAGCATCTCCATCACCACCCACATTCAAAAGAACATCATGCCCGTCATCGGGGACCAGGGACAGCTTGAGCAGTGCCTGTTGAATCTCTGCATCAACGCCCGGGACGCCATGCCCGACGGGGGCGAGCTTATCATCGAGATCGAAAACCGGCACATCGAGGAGGACTACGCCCGATCCCACCTCGAGGCCCGGACCGGCGAATATGTGGTGCTGACGGTCTCGGACACAGGGTGCGGCATGACTCCCGAGGTAAAACAGCGGATTTTCGAGCCTTTTTTCACCACGAAGGGTGATCAGGGCGGCACCGGAATGGGGCTGGCGACGCTTTACGGCATTATCAAGAACCACGAGGGATTCATCAATGTCTACAGCGAAGAACACGTCGGCACGACCTTCAGACTCTACCTGCCCATATCGACGGAACAGGTGGTGGAGGCCCCGGAGGAGATCGTCCCCGTGACCGTGCGGGGAACAGAGACGATCCTGCTGATAGACGACGAGCCCTACGTGCTGGAAATGTGGGGGGATCTCCTAGAGGAGAACGGATATGTGGTATTGACCGCCGAGGACGGCTTCCGGGGGGTGGAAATATACCGGGAGCGGGCAGGAGACATCGACCTGGTGGTGCTCGATTACATCATGCCGGGTATGGGAGGGGATATCGTGATCGAACAGCTCAAGGGGATAGACGCCGATGTGAAGATTCTCGTCGCGTCGGGATACAGCGAAAACGGCCAGGCCAAGGGGATT